>JBAZHM010000077.1:5202-6014 GCA_041652355.1 Candidatus Micrarchaeia archaeon
CATTGCCCTGGTAATGCGCAACGGTTATGATATAGTCGAATTGGTCAAGCGTTCCCATCCGCATGGCCTTGTTCGACCCGACTATTGCGGGTTCAGCGTCAAAGCCCCTGCTTTTCAGAAGGGCCGTAAGCAACGCGCCGACGTCCTGGCTGTTGGCGTACCCTGCTTTCAGCACGTAGCTTGCATTGTTGGGGTGGAATCCTGTCGAGGTGCCGCTCTTGTATTCGATGTTTTTCCTCGTCCAATCGTATATTTTTCCTATGGCTTCCTCGCCTTGCGAGTTCCCGACAATTTCAGTTGCTTTAGCAATGACCGACGCGTCGGGCTTTATCGCGTCCTCATATCCGCTTTGCAACCAGCTTGAAACCGCGCCAAAGTCATCCGAACTGGCGTATTCCATCCAGTCCTCGACTTCCTTTAAGGCCGGCATTTTTTGTTCAGTGACTATTGGCGGCATGTTCTTCTGTTCGAAGACGTATTTTGTAACCCCGTTTACAGTTGTGTTTGTCGCTGTTGCGGTTTTGGAATGGAAGTAATGGTACAGTGGCATTGTGTTTGGAACGCTAACTTCCAGCCGGGACCATTCGGAGTACGCGGCAGTCCCGTTCATGCTGGTCATCGTAAAGTACCAGCTGTCCTCAACCACGCCGGTTCTTTGGTTTGAGAAATTGCTTGACGTGATGACCTGGTACACGTCGCCATTCTCGCAGGAAGGAAGCGTCACTGCCATGTCCCTGACTGTTCCCCAAGGGTAGTCTTCCTCATTCGTCACGTATGGTTTGCTGCATGCAAGCTTCGCCCCATCATGGATG
>JBAZHM010000078.1:0-5956 GCA_041652355.1 Candidatus Micrarchaeia archaeon
GGCTTTTTCACAAGAGCAAACGCTTTAGGAAAGGCAAAGGCACGCAAGGCCTTCGGACTTTTGGAAAACGACTTTGTAATCGGAAGGCTGAGCCGAAGGGACATGTCAAAGTGGGAAGACATGCCAATACAGGCAATGTCAATGCTTTCGGAGAAAATTCCCAACGCAAAATTCTTGATTGCCAATGCACCGCAAGAGGCTATAGACAAAATAAAAAAATCCCCACAAGCAGGCAGATTCATCTTCATATTCGCAATACCAGAAGAACGGTTGGGAGCATTCTATGCAGCGCTTGACGTATTCGCGTACTCTTCCCGCATTGGCGAGTCGTTTGGCTACGTAATTGCAGAGGCAATGGCAACAGCAAGGCCAGTTGTTGTAAATTCAACGCCATTGTGGGACAACGCCCAGATCGAGCTTGTTGACAACAACAACACCGGCTTTGTTGCAAACTCCGCCAAGGCAATGGCGGATGCAATCCTTAAGCTTTATTCAAATCCAAGCATTGCAGGCAAAATGGGAGAACGGGCGCAGCAAAAGGCGCAAAAGCAATATGATGAAAAACAACAAACGTTAATGCTTTCAAAAATTTATGTTGACTTGCTGAAAACAAAAGGAATTGAGTTGCCAAAGCAAGCCCGCAAATTCAATTCAATTGAACTGGTCCCATCCAAAAAAGAGCTTGCCTTGTTCGGCAAGGAATATTCAGAAAGGCTCTTTGACTACTGCGGAAAGCCGGATTACGGGTATGAAATCGAGGCGCATGCATTTGACAGGCTCAACAACCGGCAGTTCCACCGCTATGCAAAGGGAATACTGCGCTACTCTAAACTCCGCAAGGTATAAAATTTCATAAAAACTAATATGAATGGCTTATGGAAAAAATCACTCAGGCAGCGGTTCTATGCGGCGGGCTTGGCACAAGGCTCATGCCGCTAACAGCAGACCGGCCAAAGCCGTTGATAAAAGTCGGCGGCAAGCCGATGCTTGAGCTTGTGATAGCGCGGCTGAAAAAAAGCGGCATCAAGCGCGCAATAATGCTCACCGGATACAAAGCAGAAATGATTGAGGAGCACTTTGGCGACGGCTCCAAGTTTGGCATGGAAATAGATTACTCTGTTGAGACCAAACCGCTTGGCTCCGCTGGCGCATTGCACCAGGTGCAGGGATTGCTTGATGACAATTTTTTTGTATGCAACTGCGATACTATTTGCAACCTTGACTTTAGGGAATTCTTTGCACGGCACGAAAAGCGCGGCTGCCTTGCAACCATGCTCTTTGCGCCAGTAGATGACGTTGAGCGGTTTGGAATTGCAGAGCTGAAGCCGGATGGCAAAATCCACAAGTTCTTGGAAAAGCCAAAGAAAACCGAGACAAAAAGCAACCTTGCCAGCCTGCAAATGTTTGCGCTTTCAAAAAACATTTTTGCCCGCGTCCACAAGGACATGTTCAGCTTGGAGCGCGAGATTTTCCCACACCTTTGCACTGAAGGAAAAATCTACGGCGAGCAGCTGCCAAAAGGCTGCGAATGGGTGGACGTGGGAACCCTTGCGGACTTGCAGCGGATTGAAAAGGAGATTTCGCAAGGAAAGCACAAGTGGCTATTTGCCTGAACTGCTTTTGCACAAAACTATTTTTTCTTCCAAGCTTGCAGCCAAAACAAGCCGGTTGAATCAACCAGTATTTCCATTGCCCTGCACAGGAGCATTGCAGCAGCGCACAATGCAATGTCTTGCGAAAGCAGCGCGGAAAATGCTGCCGCGCCAACCCCTTCCTGAACCCCAAGCCCGGCTATGGAAATCGGTATGAACGTAAGCCCGGTCACTACTGCCATCACAGCTGAAAACACGAGGATATTCTGCAAAGACAGGCTAAGGGGCATCAGCGAATTGAACACCAAAAGCCAGGCGATTCCGCGAAACAGCGTGCCAGCAGCGCTCAGTAAAAGCGAGCTTGCAAGCGCGCCTGTGCCAAGGCTTTTCGAGTGGATTGCGCCATACGCATCCCCAAGCTTTTTCCCAAAACCGGGGATTGAGTAGATAAAACGGGAAACGCGCCTGCTTTTTACTGAAAGCCAGGCGACAACAGCAACTGTTGCAGCGCAGATTGCGACTGCAATAAGCACATTCGAACCACCAAATAGCAATGGCGCTATGAAAAGCGCAAGAAGGCAAAGGCAGATTGCGCGCAAGAGAAAGTCAAGCGCAAGGCCAACTCCAAGCATGCGGCCGCACTGCGCAGCGGCAACGCCCTGCCTGCCTAATGCAACTGCAAAATACGCGTATCCAACCCTGCCGGGAGTAACGTCGGAAAGGATTAGTGAGGAAAGGTGCGCCTTTGAAAAAAACCAAATGGTCAGCTTGGAGCCGATTTTATCTGCAAGGACTTTGTACCTTGCTGCGGTAACTAGTATCACGCACAGGTACGCAACTACCGCAGCTGCAAGAAACAACAGGTTTGCTTTTGAAATTGACGCAAGCGCAAGGCCAAGGTCAACTTGGGAAGACAGCACAAATAGTATGCCCGCAAGAATTGCCACGTTGAGTGCAAACAAGATTGTGTCGTTCCGGCTAGCCATACGCACATGCACTCAAAATTAGAAAAGTTCCTTGTAGACTTTTGCATAGCAGTCTGCAGTGCGGTCCCAGGTGAAATGCTTCTTTACGCGAACCCTGCCTGCCTTGCCCATTTTCCGCATCTTCTGCTCGTCTGCAAACATGCAGGATATTGCATCGTAAAGCTCCTCTGCGCTTCTTGGCCGCACTATTGTGCCAACGTCTTTTGTGACGATTTCGGGTATGCCGCCCGCAGTAGTGCTAATTACGGGCTTTTCTGCAGCCATTGCCTCGCAAATTACCATGCCAAAAGGCTCCCATACTGACGGGAGCACGAATGCGTCGCATGCCGAGTAAAGCTGTGCAAGCTCATTCTCGGTAATCTTTTCATCTATTACAAGGATATTGTCACGATAGCGCGGGTCAAGCTTTGCCATTTTCAAAAGCGGAAGCATCGTGCCCTTTCCAAGGATTACCCACACAAAGGAACTGTCCTTCTTAACAAGCTTCTTAACTGCCTCGAGCAGGTATGAAATGCCTTTTTGCCGCTCAAGCCTGCACACGGTAAGCAGGACTTTCTTGTTGCGCAAGTTGTACTTTTTGCGCATCGCATCGCCTGAGACTTTTGGCGAGTAAATCTCGGAGTTCACACCGTTGTATGACACGCTTGTTTTTGCCTTGAATTTGCGCGGGCTGGTAATGTCAAGCGTGTTCTGGCTCACGCCAAAGATGTGGTCGGCCTCGGCCATAATCTGCCTGCCGCTTGTGCGGTCATAAATCGTTCCCAAAAAGTCCGTTGTCGGGTTGATGCCCTTGGTCCTTGCATTATGAAGAGTAAGGCACAAGCCCTTTTCCTCTTCGTTGATTGCCTTCGCGTCCGCTGGCGAGTAGAAGAACCGGTTGTTTATGTGGAAGATGTCCTGCTTATTGCACTCGCCAAGGATTGCCTTGCTCATTAACGGAGCAATCGCAACTGGCGGCGGGACTGGCGAGTACGGAGGAAGAGTGTCAATGTAAAGGAGAGTGTCCACCCGCTTGACGTGGATGCCGTCTATTTCTTCGTGCTTTTTGTTTCCGGGGATGCGCGAGCACAGCACTGTGACATCAAAGCCCTTCTTTGCAAGCCTCATGCCCACTTCGTGGATGTGCTTTTCAGTCCCGCCCTGGTAGGGAAGAAAAAACGGGTTAAGCATGCAGATTCGGGGCATCAAAAAACACTTGCAGATACGAACAGAACACTAAATGAAGGACGGGAGCGGATTAAAAGGTTGGGACTTTAGATGCAAAGCCCGGGCCGTTTGGCTGCAAAAAACAGGAACGCTAAAGCTTCAACGACTTCAAATACGCCCTTGCCTCTGGCCCGATGTCTTCCCGCGCAAGGCCAAACTCTACGAATGCCTTGAAATAGTTGATTTTCTTTCCAATGTCGTAGCGCGGCTCGGTAATCGTGAATGCGTAGACGTCCTCTTTTTTTGCAAGCTTTGCAATTCCGTCAGTAAGCTGTATTTCCCCGCCAGCGCCCGGCTGCAGGCCTTCAAGGCAGTCGAATATTCCCGGAGTGAACGCGTAGCGGCCAAAGATTGCAAGGTTGCTTGGAGCCTCGGAGACTTTTGGCTTTTCAACAAGCTTGTCCAAAAGAAGAAGCCCGTCGTGCGATTTCTTTCCGCTTACTATTCCATACTGGTTGACTACGGACCTGTCAACTTCCTCTACTCCAATGATGGATTTTTCATGCTTAGCATAAAGGTCAACTATGGGCTTGGTGCAGTGGTTTGCCTTGACTATGGTGTCTCCCAAAAGGACTACGAACGGCTCGCCGTTTACGTGCTTTTTGGCGCACTGTATCGCATGGCCAAGGCCCTTGGTTTCCTTCTGGCGGATGTAGTGGATGTCTGCCATTGACTCGATGTGGTCAAGTTCCTTAAGCATTGCGTGGCTTTCCTTGTGCTTAAGCAACTCCTCAAGCTCCAAGTTGCGGTCAAAGTGGTCTTCGATTGCGCGCTTTCCGCGGCCGGTAATTATCAGGATGTCATCCAGGCCGCTTGCAACCGCTTCCTCTACTACATATTGGATGATTGGCTTGTCCACTATGGGAAGCATTTCTTTTGGCATTGATTTTGTTGCAGGAAGCAGCCGCGTTCCAAGCCCTGCTGCGGGAATGACTGCCTTTGTGATTTTGTTTTTTGCCATTGGAATTGATGCACCTTCTTTGCCTAGTGGTTTGACAGGCATTAAAGTCCGAATTACTACCTACTACCAACAAATGCCTTCGTAGTTTTTAACCTTCTTTCTTGAGGCGTAATCAAGGCAGTTCTTGCCGTCTATTACGTTCTTCTGCCCATAGTCCAGGCTGTTGAATGCGGACCAGTCGGTAACCAAAAGCACCACGTCAGACTTGTCAATTACGTCCTGTGCACTATTGGCATAAGCTATTCCGGCTGCAAACTTCCTCTTGAAGTTTTCCATTCCCTCTGGGTCGTATGCAAGTATCTTTGCACCCTTTTCCATCAGCGTCTCCACAATAGGGATTGCAGGCGAGTCGCGCACGTCATCCGTCCCGGGCTTGAATGCAAGCCCAAGGATGCCGACAGTCTTTTCTGAAAGGTCTCCAACTTTGCGTTCTGCAACATCAATCATGCGCAGCGGCTGGGTGCGGTTAACTTCCATTACCGAATCCAACAGAATCGGCTCGAACCCTTTGCTTTTCATCAGGTGCTGCAGTGCAGACACGTCTTTTGGAAAACACGAGCCGCCAAACCCACAGCCTGCGTTGAGGAACTTGCGGCCTATGCGGGTATCGAGCCCCATGCCATCTGCAACGTTGTACGTGTCTATCCCAAGGGTCTTGCAGAAGTTTCCAAGCTCGTTGATGAATGAAATCTTTGTTGCAAGAAACGAGTTTGACGCATACTTGATCATCTCTGCAGTCTTTACGTCAACGTAAAGCTTTTTGCATGAAAACTGCGAGAACAATTTTTCCAGCACCTGCCGGGTCTTTTCGTCCGAAGTGCCAACAACAATGCGGTCCGGCTCGAAAAAATCCTCTATCGCCTTTCCCTCGCGAAGAAATTCAGGCACCATTGCCATGCCAAAATCCACTCCGGGCTTTTTGCCTGAAGCTTTTTGGATTTCCACTGCCGCAACGGTGTCGGAAGTTCCTGGCACCACGGTGCTTTTCATGATTACAACGTGAAAACCCATCTTGTCTTTGAGTGCAGCCCCGACTCCTGCTGATGCAGAGCGGATGTAAGACAGGTCAATTGCGCCATCAGCTGCGCTTGGAGTGCCTACGCAAATGAAAGTCACTTCGGAGTCATTGACTGCCTTTGCAAGGTCTAAAGTTGCGGAAAGCTTTGATGGCACAACCTCTGCCAAAAGCTCGGGAAGCCCCTCCTCAAAAA
>JBAZHM010000079.1:0-5929 GCA_041652355.1 Candidatus Micrarchaeia archaeon
GATCTTAATACTGGTATTTCAGTACGCGCTGGCATCTGTCTTATCCTCCGCGAATCTTCCTCATCTGCTCCACCCTCGCGCCCACCAGTGTCTTTGTTCCGATGTCGCGCCTGTGGTAGAGCTTTCCCTTTACAAACGAGCAAGCGTGCTCGCAGGTGCGCTCGGCTTTCTCCAAGCTGTCCTCAACACCAAGCACCCCGATTGCGCGTGAAGTTCCGGTGTACACCACGCCGTCCTTTTCATCAACTGATGCAAAGTAGATTTCAGCTCCAAGCCGGTTGATGGATTTTTCACCAATCGAAATTACCTCGCCCTTTGCGGGCTTTTCCGGGTATCCTTCTGGCACCAAGTATTTCACAACCGTGCAGTATTCAGAAAACACGACGTTGCGCTCTGAAAGCGTGCCATTCACAACGTGCATGCACACGTCAACAAAATCAGTCTCAAGCAACGCAAGCACGTTTATTGCCTCGGGGTCGCCAAAGCGCGCGTTGAACTCAACTACTTTCGGTCCTTCTTTGGTAATCATGAACTGGCCGTAGATTATTCCCCTGTAGTCAATTCCCTCTGCTGCAAGTGCGGCAACAACTTTCTCGATGATTTCGATGCACTTGTCATATTCGTTCTGTTTCATGAATGGAAGCAGCTTTCCTGTTGAATACGAGCCCATGCCGCCGGTCATCAAGCCCTTATCGCCTTCGAATGCAAGCTTGTGGTCCTGCACGCAGGGCATCCCGCGGACTGTTTTTCCATCAACAAACGCCTGAAGTGTGAGTTCCTGCCCGATAAGCTTTTCTTCAATCACCACTTCGCCAAGCCCGCCCATGTTGGTTGACAGGATTTCCTTGCAGTATTGTTTTGCCTCGGAAGCGTCCTTGAGCTGGTATCCAACTACCTTCACTCCCTTTCCTGCCGTAAGCCCTGATGGCTTTACTGCAACTTCTCCCGCAAGCTCGTCAATCAGTTTTCCAGCCTCGTTTGCATCCTTGAACACGCCAAAGCGCGGGCAGCCTTCGATGTTGTGCTTTTTCATCAAGTTGCGCGCAAACGATTTGTCCCACTCAAGACGTGCTCCGGCTTTTTTTGGCCCCACAGTTGGCACGCCAGCGTCCCAAAGCGCGTCTGCAATGCCTGCTTCCAAGACTGCGTCCGGGCCGATTACTGCAAGTTCAACTTTGCATTTTATTGCAAAATCAGCAACTGCCTTTGCATCCTTGGTGTTTCCCACAACCGCTTGCGCAGAAATCTTGCGGATTCCCGGGTTGTTGTTTGACATGAATGCATAAACATCGGGCTTGCTTTGGCTTTCGTGCAACGCCTTTGCAATTGCGTGCTCGCGCGCGCCGGAACCCACGACTAGGACTTTCATAAAAATAAACCTCCTTAGGTTTTGCGAAAGATAAGAAGAATTTGGCAGCTAAGCTCTTATAATGTGGTTTGCTGAAAACCCGTCGATTTTGAATCGTGGGTTGAAAGCGGAAACGCGGTCCTGAAATGCGTATAAATACGACGATTGAAAACAACCATATGTTAACGTTCAAATATAGGGCGTATCCCTCGAAAAAGCAGGTTACAAAACTGCACCGGCAGATGTTTCTAGCGAAGAAGTTGTACAACCTGCTTTTAGATAAGTGTGAGACGCACTATAAGGAAACTAGTAAGACCTTTTCGCAGTTCGATATGAACAAGTTCATTACTCGATTGAAAAAAGAACAGCCGGAATTCAGGGAATTGCATTCTCAGACAGCCCAAAATGTTTCTAAGCGAATAGCGGGCGCTTACAAGGCGTTTTTTCGGCGTGTCAAGGAGCGAAAGCAGGGGTCGAAAGTTAAGCCGGGTTTTCCAAGGTACAAGAAGTTTGTGTCGTCACTGACTTACCCACAGTCGGGTTTCAAGTTCAATAACGAGCGTCACCTTACACTTTCGAAGGTTGGTAGCATTCCGATTGTGCTTCACCGTCTTCCAAAGGGTGTGATGAGGGCATGTTTTGTCAAGGTCTATCCTTCCGGCAAGTGGTTCGTTGGCTTTTCGAGTGAGTCGCCTGAAAAAACTTTTGAAAGCAACGGCAAAGACACTGTTGGCGTGGACGTCGGCTTGACTAGTTTCGTTACTTTGTCGAATGGCGAAAAGATTGAGCCGCCAAAGTTTTTGAGGAAGTCAGAATCCAAGCTCAAGGTTTTACGCCGTCGTGTTTCAAGGAAGTTGAAGGGTAGCGCAAACAGAAGAAAAGCGAGGTTCAGTCTAGCAAGGCTTGCGGAGCGAGTGTCTAACCAGCGTTTTGACTTTCTCCACAAGTTGACAAGACAGCAGGTTGAAGCGTACAGTTTGATTGGTGTTGAGAATCTGAACGTGCGGGGTATGGTGAAGAACCATCGTCTTGCTAAATCGATTTGTGATGCTTCTTGGAGTTCCTATAAGCAGTTGCTTGCGTACAAGGCTGGGAGTGCTGGTTGCAAGCTAGTGCAAGTCAACCCAAAGAACACGTCTAGAACGTGTAACAATTGCGGCGAAAAACACGACATTAGCCTGTCAGAGCGGGTTTTTGATTGCCCATCTTGCGGGTTTTCCGCTGATAGGGATGTTAACGCAGCAAAGAACATACTAGCAATAGCTACCGCCGGACTGGTGGGAAGTCACGCCTGTGGAGATACTGCCCCTACTCACTTTACAAGAAGTGAGCAAGCGGTTTCGACGAAGCAGGAACTATATGATGGGGGTGAACGGCGTTTGGAAGTCAACGTTTCGAATGCTCAAGTCCCATCTGGAAGCCCACGAATTAATTCGCGGGAGGATGTCACTTAGTTGTGGTGCAACTTGCCAAGGTGCTTCTTTGTCGGGTAGTCCTCATCCAGGCACGCCATGCACAAATCCGTTTTTGGCAGGCCAATGGCATCCATAAGCCCCTGGATGGTGACGTAGTTTACAGAGTCAGCCCCAAGGAATTGCGCGATTTCCTGCGGGTTCTTGTCGCTTGCAATAAGCTCCTTGTATGTGGAAAAGTCAACGCCCATGTAGCACGGCGCCTTGACTGGAGGGCAGGAAATCACAAGATGCACTTCCTTTGCTCCAGCTTCCCGCACCATTTTCACGATTTTTACCATCGTGGTGCCGCGGACAATGCTGTCATCTACCAGCACAACACGCTTTCCTTTTACAATGTCACGGACTGCGTTGAGCTTGAGCTTAACTCCGGACTTGCGCGCCTTGTCTGAAGGCATGATGAACGTGCGCCAAACATAGCGGTTCTTGATCAGTCCCTCTTCAAACGGGATTCCGCTCTCTTTTGAAAATCCAAGGGCAGCGCTTCTTCCAGAGTCGGGTATGGGAATTACCACGTCTGCTTTGATTTTGTAAGTGCGCGCAAGCGACCTTCCCAAGTTCTCGCGGACTTTGTAAACGTACCTACCTTCAAACACCGCATCCGGCCTCATGAAATAAACGTACTCGAACATGCAATGTCCGTGCCGTTCTTCAACAAGCACTTGCTTGCTTTTGACTTTTCCATTGTGGATTACCAGGACTTCGCCTGGGAGAATTTCACGTTCAAAAGTCGCATCAACCGTGTCAAGCGCGCCTGACTCGGAAGAAAGAAACACCGCGCCATCGCGTGTTCCCATGCAAAGCGGCTTGAACCCTTTCGGGTCACGGCAAGCAATTAGCTCCCCGCGGCCTGTAAGAATCACAATCGAATATGCACCGTCAAGCTTTTCCATTACCGTTTTCATGGCCTCAAAATAATCCGTCTGGCCATTCTCAAGTTCGCGTATGAAAAGCTGGCCGATCACTTCGGTGTCCGTAGTTGAGATGAATACCGTTCCGGTATTTTCAAGCTCGGTTTTGAGCTCGTCGTAGTTTACGATGTTTCCGTTAAAGCCGATTGCAACCTGCAACTCGGGCATTTTGAATACGAATGGCTGTGCGTTTGTAAGGTCGGACGCGCCAGTTGTTGCATAGCGGATGTGACCTATCGCGCTGTCGCCATGCAAGTATTGGAGTTCCTTATTTGAAAAAACAAGCGATGCAAGGCCCATGCCCACGTGCACGCGTATGTCCCCTGCGCCGTTTACCGCGGCAATGCCCGCGCTTTCCTGGCCCCTATGCTGGATTGCCATCAGGCCATTAAACATGTCAACTGCAACAAGACGACCTGGCGCAGACGCTGCGAACACGCCGCACTTTTCGCGGGCTTTTGGAAATTCGTCGGGCTTAAGCGCAATCATGGCAACCGTTCCTTGTGCTGCTTTCCAACTTCCTTAAATTCGCTCTATTTTTAGTCCATCCAAAATACGAGAAAGCAGCAGTAATCTACTTTGGCTTGAACGGATTAAAAAGGCTGACGGGAAACAAAAAGCAGGGGGGTTTCATCCCAGGCTCCTTCTGATTTCGCCTGCGCGAACCACATCTTCCGTGATGTCCAATCCATCAAGGAAAAGCAAAAGTATGTTGGAAGTCACGTTGCGGTGCATGAAATCCTCGGAAGTATGCGGCCCCAATTCAGTGCCCAAATAGTCTTCAACCAGTTCCACATCAAGCGCAATTTTTGCGTACGCCGGGTTTCTCTGGCTCAAAGCCTTGAGGTTTTCCTTGTTCAGGAACCGGCCTGCAGTTTCCAAGTCAAGGCGGAGGTTTGTGTAGTTCCGTTCAAGAGTTTCCAACAACCCTGCCTTTCTTGCTTCAAGTATTCCCCTTCCTGCACCTATGAATTCCGGCGGCACGCCAAGGGAGTAAAATGCTGCAGAGAACTTTACTGCGCGCGGAAGCTTCTTTTTTCCAATGCTTCGCGCATAACCAAATACGCCTGTGTGCAGCTTGCGCTCGCGCCTTTCCGGCACAAATGCAGAAATGTCGTTGATGTTGTCCGTTAGCGCCTCAACGGTGTTCTTGTACTCTTTGGAAAAAATTTCAATCAGCGCAGCAATCTTTTTTTCTTCGGATTGTTCGATTTCAATTGCCTGTGTATTCAGTGCCGTGTTAAGTTTTGAAACCGCCTTTTGCACTTTTGCCTGCGGGTAGTCGTATCTGAATGCAGACTGGAGCGTAACTGTTCGCATTCCGGGGTACTCGCGCACGAAATACTGCACGCTGTCAGGGGAAAGCCCTCCACGGAAGCCAAGGCAGCCAACCCCAATCATCGGGTGGAACGTGATTCCAGTCTTCTTTGTAAGCTTGGAAAGCCCCGAAAGCCCGGCTTTGATTGCAAGTATTGCAGGAATCATTCCGCAGTTCATCGCAGGGTCCGAGCGGGCAAACCAAACACGCATGTCCTCTTTTGAAAGCACGCTTGCCTGCATCGAGTTTGCCTTGCACTTTTCAATATAATCGTCAACAAGCTTGTCCGCAGTCATCATCAGTTCGACTTCCTCAACAAGCGGGATTACGTCAATGCTTTTTGGCCCCGACGCCTTCAGCTCCTGGAAAGCGTTTGCGATGTGCTCGTATTTTTGCCGCACGTAAATAAGCTGGTCAGCAGACGTTGTCATGGGCAAATACGTTTCCACAATCGGCGGCTGGTGCATTTGGTTGTCGTGGGCAAAGTCATTTGCAGAAAGTATGCTCACAAACGCATGCGCAAGCCTGTAGTTAGTTTCCTTCCACACGTTCGGTATGCGGAATGAGAGCGTGATTTCCTTTCCAAGGGGCTTTTTTTTGAAAAAATCCAAGTAGCGTTCGTAAAGCTTTTCAACAACAGACTCGTCGGCGTGCTTTCCTTCCCAGTCCCACATGTACTCCTCGCAGCCAAGGTCGGAATAGCAGCGGTAGGCTTCTTCGGGCTCTTTGAAAGTTGTGACAAAGCGCCCGCCGATGAACTTGAAAGGCACGTGCGTGCCGTGGCTTGAAAGCTTGGCGCTAAATTCCGAAAAAGGCCCGGAAGCATCCGAGAGCCAGTAAGGCGAGCACGCGTTGTCCGGGTGCTGTGTTGCCATTGTTG
>JBAZHM010000080.1:0-5882 GCA_041652355.1 Candidatus Micrarchaeia archaeon
GTGCACTATGCATACATGCCCTGCCACGAGACGCTCTCCTCGCTGTGGGAGCTTCAAGCCCGTTATTATGAGATGCAGCCAAGCATCCGCATCCTCTATGACGAGATAACTTCAGGAGAAGATATTCTTGGCGCTTTAGTGATGGGCCACCCGTACGGTTCGTGGTGGTGCGGCACTATACTTGGAATTGATGAGGCGCGAAAGCTCGTCCCGCACCAGAATGCCACAACAATACAAGTGGCAATAGGCGTGGTGTCTGCATTGTGCTGGATGGTTGAGAATCCCAACAAGGGCGTGTGCCTTCCTGATGACTTGCCTCACGAGTATATTCTCAAGATTGCCGAGCCTTACCTGGGCAAGCTCGTCTCAGTCCAAAGCAGCTGGACTCCGCTGAAGAACCGCAAAATTTTCTTCATGGAAAACCCGCAGTGCAAAGCTGACGAGGACGACCCGTGGCAGTTCAGGAATTTTGAGCTGTTACCGTGAAAAGAAGTGTATGGGGTTTTGTGTTGAGCTGAAGCATATGTTCATTCTCGAGGAGGAAATTTCAAAAGCAGAGCGCACAGAGATTCGCACTACTTTTGCAAAGATGAACAAAGGCGAGCGCACTAACTGGCGCGACCTTTCACAACCGTGAAATAGTGATTGTTGCCAAGATAGAACGCCGCTCCGAGCACACGTACTGATTCGTTGTCTTTCGGCACCCAATAAAATATAAGCTTTCAATCCAAAGCTAATCTTATGAAAATCGCAATCGGTTCCGACCACGCGGGTTTTTCCCTCAAGGAAGACTTGAAGTACAAGCTTGACCGCGACATGAACGCCACGGTTATCGACGTTGGCACCACAAGCGAAGAGTCTGTTGACTACCCTATTTTTGCTGAGAAAGTCGTGCGCCT
This sequence comes from Candidatus Micrarchaeia archaeon, assembly GCA_041652355.1. Lineage (GTDB taxonomy): Archaea > Micrarchaeota > Micrarchaeia > Norongarragalinales > CAINOH01 > CAINOH01. The sequence goes on from JBAZHM010000080.1 coordinate 900, forward strand.
GGTTCAAAAAAAGGACGTTGACTTCGGTATATTGATATGCGGAACCGGCATTGGGATGAGCATAGCTGCTAACAAATTCGAGGGAATTCGCGCTGCAAAATGCAATTCCGCAGTGGAGGCAACGCTTACACGCCAGCACAACGATGCAAATATATTGTGCCTTGCCTCGCGAACAGTTGATGAGGAGATTGCAATGCAGATTGTCAAGGCTTTTTCAATGACTGACTTTTCTGCAGAGGAGCGGCATGTGCGCAGGCTGTCAATGATTACTGGTCTTGAGTGCACAAACTACGACGAAATGCGGAAAAAACGCACCACGTTCTAATTTTTTTTTCAATTCTGGCAAAAAAACTGCCAGCATATCTTTTTCTATCCTTTCGACCTATCCTACTTTCATGGCAAAACTTTCTGTAACCCTGCTAAATGCGGACTGGTCCAACCTGGCCTCTGACATAAGAAAAATCGAGGCGCTGGGGGTTGACTACATCCACCACGATGTCATGGACGGGCATTTTGTTCCCAACATTTCTTTTGGCTCCTATGCACAGGAGTGCATTCACAAAGTATCCAAAAAGCCAATAGAGACGCACATGATGGTCTACGAGCCACAGCGATTTGCAGAATCCTATGCAAAGGCAGGCTCAACGTTCTACCTGATCCATTTTGAGGCATGCGGAAACTTGGCATCCGCAATTGAGGAATGCCAAAAGCGCAAGCTCAAAGTTGGGCTGGTGCTAAATCCCAACACGCTTGTTGAAAACGCAGAGCCGTACCTTCGAAAGTATGATATTGCAATTCTCCTGCTCATGGGCGTATACCCTGGCTTTGGCGGCCAGAGCTTTATCCCCGAGACTGTCAGCAGGCTAAAGCAGGCTCGGCACATGATTGACCGGCTTGGAGTAAAGACGCTTTTGGAAGTTGACGGCGGGGTAAACGCTTCTTCGTACAAAGAGTGCCTTGATGCAGGCGCGGACATCCTTGCAACCGGAAGTTATGTGACAAAGAACCTTGACAAGGCGGAAACGCGCGATTTTGTCAAGGCAGTGCATTTGTTCAAGCGAAAATAACCCATATCATTTTTTGTGATTTTTTATGCAGGCAACCAATAACGACGTTTTGGGATTCTACTTCTCGCCACCCGATGTTCAGGGTGTGCGCAAACTAACCGGAAAAGCAAAGGAAGACGCGGAGGCAATATTCTCCACCCACAATATTCTCAAGCCAATGAACACTTTCGAGCGCGGCTGGCTGTATGGATACATTTATGCAGGCGACATCTCAGTATTCGTGGCAATAGGCCGCGACTCCAAGGATAGCAGGTTCTTTCAGGAGTTTCGGTTCAACGGGAAGACATCAATTGTCGGTGAGAAACTCTGTGTATCCGTTTTTGAGCAGAACAAAGTCATCATACGTGAAAGGGGATTGCAGGTCGATTGGGCGGGACCGTTTCCCGAGTTCAACGTTTCAGTCTGGCTTGAAAATGAGGGGAGCAAGGCTGAGTTCCGCTACAAGTTTGAAAAGATTAACGACAAAGTCGGACCCTACAGGTTCGTAGGCGACATTTTAGGAAACAGGCTGATATATGCCTACGTCACGCCCTGCAAGGCCACCCTTTCCGTAAAGATTGAAGGCGACCCGGCCAAGCTGGGAATACCTGCCGAACTGTATGACCGGATAAACGGGAAGGAAATCACGTCATTTTTTGCATACAACGAGGCGGTTCACGCCAATACGCCCCTGTACAATGGCGGCTGGTACTGGCACATGCTCGAATGCTACCAGGACAACCCTGCAAAGCCCGAGCTTATGTTCGGCTTCATGGACCTGTTTATGGATGGCAACAAGCCCGACAGGGACGGCGATGCAACTGTGCTTAGCATACAGTTCTATACCATTGACCTGGAGACCGGAAAGATACACATCGACACGGATGCAAAGATTACCCGCGAGACAAAGGACAACAAGCCAGTGTTCACGCTGGAAAACGATGAAATGACTGCAGAGATACGCGCCCAGACTGCGCCCGAGCTGAGGAAAGTCGAAGGCAAGAAAGTGATGTTCGGCGTGCACCTTCAGCACATGGAGTACTCCTCATACCAGAGCGAGGGAACAGTCAAGATAGGTGACAAGACCTACAACGCAGTTGGCACAAGCGAGATTGCAGGCGGAAAAGGCCAGAGATGGATTTAGATTATAGCGTGTTTTGCAGATGGAATCGCAATTAAGCAAGGAACGGATCAAGCACGAACTTGATTTTTGCCTTGAACTATGGGAAAAGCAGGGCCACTGCGGATTTGGCGGGAAAACAAATTGTGAAGAGTGCGCCGCGCCCTATTTGTGCTATAAGCTCCTTACTGGAAAGGCACTGCATGACAAGGGGCAGAAGCGGCTTACGCTTTCGCAGTGGAAGGCTTTGCTGGAAAAAGAGCGCTGAACGTTTTTGCTGGCAAGGCGATTTCTTCAACAGCTGATTTTGGAATCATAAACTCCGTTTCAACCCGCTTGTTGTTGCGGTAATGCGCGATTCCTTCTGCTTTCTTTTTTTGATTTTCAAGAATACGCTTTATTTTGCCTACTGGAACTATTAGTGAAGAATTCTCTGCATTTCTGCCAAAAATTATGCATAAGTGCGCTTCCCGCGGCTTTGCAGCAAACCGCTCGACTGGTGCTTGAAGCGCCTTCTTCTCAAGTTCGGCAATTTTTTTCGGGTCTATGATGACGTGGTTGGCTGCAGCGTAGATTACCTTAACCAGGCAGTCCCTTTCCTTTTGGCTTGCCACGTGGCAGCCAAGCTTCTTGCTGTATGCCAAGCCGTATTTTTCTTCTGCAATCGCAAGCGGTTCCATTTTGCATTTTCCTTCTAACTTGATAAAAGTAATGTGCCAGCAATCGCAAGGCACATTCCCACCATCTGGGTTGTGCTGATTTTTTCGCCAAACAAAATCATGCCGAAAATGGCCGTTGCCACGATTGAAGAAACGGTCATTAGCACTACGCCTATCGATATTGCTGCCTTAGGGTCGGCCCATGCGGATACTTGAAGCATTGCGCCAATGAACCAGACTGCCGCGCTTGCAATGATGAGCCCGACTACTGGCAAGGCAGTGCTGGCTTGCCCTGCAGGGTCCTTTTGCGCCAGCAGGTAAAAAAGCCCGCAAATGAAAATGCATGCGCCCATGACCATTAATGATATGTTCGCAGGGGTCTTTGCCGAATACGTTTTCAATATGATGTTGTATATACTGAACATCACGCCTGACGCTATTGCAAGCATAATCCAGCCTTCCATTTTCTTCACCTTTGTGCACCTATTTGTGTTGCGGCCGTTCAAGGGCACAGTACTCTCCAAATGAGCATTCAATAATTTCCTTGAGCTTGCTTATTGGCACGCGCTTTTGGTTTCCGGAGTCGCGCTCGCGGATAGTCACGTCGTCTTTTTCCATTGATTCGTAGTCAACTGTGATGCAGAATGGAGTGCCGACTTCGTCCTGCCGCGCATATCGCTTTCCAATGGAGCCGGATTCGTCGTATTCGCACACGAATTCGTTTCTTAGCATCTCAAAAACAGCCCGGCCCTTTTCTGCCAAGCCGTCTTTTTTCATCAGCGGAAATATTGCGACCTGAACTGGCGCAATGTCCGGGTGCAGCGCAAGCGTGCTGGTGCTTCCCTTGTCCGAAGCGTTCTCTCGGAATGCATCAAGCAAGACTGTAAAGAATACCCGGTCCACTCCGATTGACGGCTCAATCACGTGCGGAATTACTCTCTCGCGGTTTTCCTCGTCAAAGTAGGTGAGGTCCTTTCCGCTTTCCTTTTGGTGCTGGCTCAAGTCGTAGTCCGTGCGATTCGCAATTCCCTGCAGCTCTTTCCAGCCCCACGGGTATTTGTACTCGATATCCCAAGTCTCAACCGAATAGAATGAGAGTTCGGTCTTCACATGCTCCCTAAAGCGCAGGTTTGCGGGGTTGATGCCAAGCGAGTAAAGCCATTCCATGCATGTGATTAGCCAGTAGGCGTGCCATTGCGTCTTGACGACGTTATTTTTGAGTGCATCGCCAATTGTCATGGACTCCATCTTTCCGTCCTTTCCTTTATCCTGCTCCGTTGCAGTGATTAGCTGCACTTTCTTTGACAAAAGTTCCTTTGCAAGAAGCGGGCAGCTGTTCACAAGCTTGGGGTGGATGAAAAACTCGATTTCCATTTGCGAGAACTCGCGGCAGCGGAACACGAAGTTGCGAGGTGCAATCTCATTGCGGAAAGATTTTCCAATCTGTGCAATACCGAACGGGAGCTTCTTTCTCATTGCCTGCTGCACGATCTTGAAATCCGCAAACATAAGCTGTGCAGTTTCCGGTCTTAAGTATGCAATCGAACTTTCGTCCGCAACTGCGCCGACGTGGGTTGAGAACATGAGGCTGAACTTGCGTGCAACCGAAAGCTCGCCCCCGCACTTTTGGCAAGCAATCTTGTGCTCCGTAATAAGGCCGGAAAGCTTGTCAAGTGAAAAGCCGTCAACACTGATTTTGAGCTCTTCCTCAACCAAGTGGTCTGCCCGGTGCCTTGTTTTGCACTTTTGGCAGTCAACAAGCGGGTCGTTGAACCCGGCAACATGCCCCGAAGCAACCCACACGCGCGGGCTGGTAATAATTGAACCGTCAATCCCAACAACGTCTTCCCGTGACTGCACAAACGTCTTCCACCACGAGCTTTCAATCCTCTTTTTCAGCTCGCACCCGTACGGACCGTAGTCGAAAAACCCTGCTGCAGAGCCGTAGATGTCGCTGTTTGGAAATAGTATTGCCCTGCGCTGGCACAGGCTGATTACCTTTTGCGTAAGCTCATCATTGATGGTTGACTTTGAGACTTTGTTTGCTGGCATAAAAAATTCCCCCATAAGCTTTGCTGGCTGCAAAACTGGTAATTTTCTTGCTAGTCAAGACTTATTTAACCTAGAGGCAACAACTATTTTACGGGCAAAACAGACT
>JBAZHM010000081.1:0-5694 GCA_041652355.1 Candidatus Micrarchaeia archaeon
AGAGTTAACTCGTTTGATCCTACATAATCTGCGTCAAATGAACACTGCCTGGTTTGAAGGCAAAGTAACCCTCAAACCATTTTGACGCAAAGCCCTTGCAACCTGTTTTTTTATTAACGTTTTTTACTTAATTCTTTACTAAAATTCTCTTTCATATTAACGAAAAGACCCTTTTTTGTTAATATATGGCAGAAAAAGCATTTTTTGTGTAGAACATGCACAACAAGTTGCTGCGTTTGGCCAGAAAGATTTAGGCTACTGAAAGCCTTGCAAGCTTCCTTGCAACCGAGTTTTCAGCCTTTGTTGGCATCGGGAAGTTCATCCTGCACTCAAGCGGGCTTGCAAGTGCGTCTGCCTGGATTTCAAACACTAAAATTACGAAGTTTGCAACAGTGAACGTCGAGGCGTGGGCTGCCTTGATTCCTTCAAAAAAGCCCTGCTTTATTTTTCCAGCTTCTGATATTTCCTGCGGGACCTTGGAAAGCAAAGCGTAAAGCGTGGCTGAAGCGTTTAGTATCTCTATCCCGACCACGCTGCCATCCGCTGCGTAGTCAACAACGACATCGCCGAAGCTCTGGCTGTCCGAAGCCTTCTGCCTGGCAAAAAGATACAGGGTGTCAGTCTCCGAGTCGTAGTCGGATGCCAGCTTCCTTGTGCTTAGTCTCATGCCTTAAACCTCTTGAGCATTCGCTCCTTTTTATCAATTACGAACGTTACGACGCAAAAAACGCTTTCCGTGTCCCGATCAACCACTATCGTGAGCAGCTTCTTTTTCGAGTACCTGTAGAACAGCCGGAACCTTTGCAGTCCCCTGCTGCTTTGCGCCTCCTCAACGTGAACTAATTCTGTTTGCCTGTGAAAAATCCAGTCCTCGATTTCTTTTCTGCCGAGGTTTCTCTGCAGCTGCCTGATGTCAAAATGATTCGTAAACCTCAGCTTTGGCTCCGGCGCGGATTCCAACAGCGAGGCGAACGCTTTCCGCCTGTCCACTTTTCAATCGAAAGACAACGGGTAGGCAAAGAATTTGAGGGGAGGATGGAACTAAACGTTGAAAAGAGCTAAATTACGATTTCAGGTCATAGTTTTCAAACGGTCCAAATTTAATTCCAAATACTATTTTTGGTGTCGTCTTTTCGTAGACAACAATTTCGTCAAATGAATTTCTTTTAGCAAACGCTTTGATGTCTGCTTTTCCATCCCAAATACTTAGAATGACCCAAGTAGGTGTTTTTAACAATTTTTTTGTTTTTAGTACGATTTTGTCTTTCTCTTTCTTTTCAATTTTTCTTAGGCCACTCAGCATAAGTGGTGCCACAAGAATAGCAAAGCCTTTGAGTTTTGTAAATTTATTCGTATGCAGGTACTTTTTTTCTCGTTCTTCCGATGGTTCTATCCAATTTGCTTTATTTAATTTTTTTAGATGAACTTCGCCTGAAGCGTGAAAACTCCATTGATTCAGCGAATCAAAAAACAAGTATGAATCGTCGGTTGGCCTAATATCTATTTTTGCTAATCGTGCAAATCCGTCCCGAAATTGAATCAATAACTTTTCTGTTTTAGACATCTAGATTCCCCTAATCTCCACTTTCCCAAAGTGTGGCTTCAGTATCTCTGCAAGCTCTTCCAGGTCTTTTCTGGAGTAGGTTACTTGGCTTAATTTGGGGTCAAGCGTCTTTCCCGCAACATACTGCTGCAAGTAGTAGATTTTCGCGCCATCAAGCCACTCGCCTATTCGCTTGGCGTAGCCTTTTGAGTACCACGCGGGCCCCACGGTTGTGCGGAACTCGTAATCCGGAGCGCGTTCCATAATCATCTTCACGCTCTGTTCTATTGCTTTCAAGTCCACTTTTGTTTTTGTCACAGCCGGGTAATCCTCAAGAGGCGCTTTGATGTCCATTGCAACAAAGTCTGCAAGGCTTTCATCAAGCATCTGCTTTAGCATTCGCGGGTTGGTGCCGTTTGTGTCCAGCTTGAAGAGAAAACCCATTGACTTGACTTTGCGTGCAAATTCAACCAAGTCCGGCTGTATTGTGGGCTCTCCGCCTGTGATGCAGACTCCGTCAAGCCATTTTTTCTTGCGAAAAAGCCATGAGTAGAACGCTTCTTCCGGCATCAAATCCATTCCCGGCAGGTATGCGATTATTTCGGGGTTGTGGCAATACGGGCAGCGGAAGTTGCATCCTGGAGTGAATACTGTGCAGGCTACTTTTCCGGGGTAGTCAACGAGGGTGGTTTTTTGCAGTCCTGCGATTTGCATGGGAAAAATATAACACCTAAAGGCGATTGTGGTTGTGTAGAAAAAGAAAAATTAAGGAAAAGGGCTTGTTGGCCCTTATCATCAATTACTATGCTTTCTTTGCAGTTGTGCACTCGCACATTGCAACTTCTTCTTTTCCTGCTGCGAATTCGCGCTTTAGTGCAATTTCTTCTGCGTATTCAAGCCTGTCCTTGAATTCCTCGCGCTTTCCGTTGTTCCAGTTCTGCACTGGCCTGTAGTAGCCTACTACTCGTGAGTATACTTCGCATTTCTTTGCGCAAATCTTTGCCTCGTCTTCCATCTTCACTCACTCTCCATTTTTTCAATATGATTCTATGCTTGGACTTTTTGCATGCACGGGCAGGAAAAGTGCTCGCCTGCGATGTATCCGTGCTCTGGGCACACGCTGAACGTGGGCGTTATTGAAAAGTACGGAAGCCTCGTGTTGTATGCAATCTTTTTGACAAGCTGCTTGCACGCCTCTCCTGATGAGATTTTTTCTCCCATGAAAACGTGGAACACTGTTCCTCCGCTGTAAAGCGGCTGTATGTCGTTCTGGTGCTCAAGCGCCTCGATGACGTCGTCAGTTGCGTCAACCGGAAGCTGTGTTGAGTTTGTCAGGTAAGGCACTTCGGTTCCGGAAGTGAATATGTCCGGGTGCGCCTTCTTGTCCGCCTTGGCCATGCGGTATCCTGCGCTTTCAGCCGGGGTTGCCTCGAGGTTGTACATGTGCCCGGTCTCGTTTTGGAACTCAACCAGCTTGGTGCGCATGAACGTAAGCGTTTCCATTGCAAAGGCTTTGCCTTCTGGCTCGGAAATGCTTTTTCCAAGCAGGTTCACTGATGCTTCGTTCATTCCGCACAGCCCGATTGTGGAAAAGTGGTTCTTGAACGTGCCCAGGTACCTTTTGGTGTACGGCATCAAGCCTTGCGCAAGGTTGCGCTCAATTGCCTCGCGTTTTATCTCAAGCGAGGTTTTGGCAAGGGTCATGTACTGGTCGATTTTGCGGAAGAACTCTTCCTTGTTTCCCGCCTCGTATGCAATTCGGTTGACGTTGAGTGTCACCACTCCGACGCTTCCGGTTTGCTCTCCTGCACCGAATATGCCGTTTCCTTTGTTGCGAAGCTGGTTCAAGTCCAGGCTTAGCCTGCAGCACATTGAACGCACGCTTTTTGGGTCCAGGTTGCTTCCGATGTAGTTCTGGAAGTATGGCATGCCGTAGCGGGCAGTAGCCTCAAAAAGCAGGTTGGCGTTGGGTGCGTCCCAGTCAAAGTCAGTAGTGAGGTTGTATGTCGGGATTGGAAAAGTGAAAATCCTTCCTGACGCGTCCCCGCTCATCATGACTTCCAGGAATGCTTTGTTTATCATGTCCATTTCTTGTTGGCAGTCGCCGTAGTCAAAGTCCATGGGCTCGCCGCCGATTATCGCAGCTTGGCTTGCCATGTCCTCAGGCACGGTCCAGTCGAAAGTGATGTTGGAGAATGGCATCTGGCTTCCCCAGCGCGATGGCACGTTCAAAGAGTATACTAGAATCTGCATGGCCTGCTTGACTTGCTTGTATGTAAGCTTGTCTTTTTTGACAAACGGCGCAAGCAAAGTGTCCACGCTTGAGAACGCCTGCGCGCCTGCGAATTCCATTTGCATGCATCCGATGAAGTTGACCATCTGGTTTACCAAAACGTCCAGGTGCTTTGCAGGGAGTGCATCGACTTTGTTTGGGACTCCGTTGAATCCCATTGTGATGAGGTTCTTCAGCGACCATCCTGCGCAGTATCCAACTACTCCGCACGAAAGGTCGTGCAGGTGGTAGTAGCCCTTCTTGTGTGCATCCGCAACGTCGTGCGGGTACATTTCGTTGAGCACGTAGTTTGCAATCACCGTTCCTGCAGTGTGCAGCATCAAGCCCGAAAACGAGTAGTCCGTGTTGCTGTTTTCCTTGGTGCGCCAGTCGCTCTGCGATAGGTACCCTTCCATGACGTCGTTGATGTTCATGAACATCTGCTTGCGCTCGCGCGCTTTCTCGCGCTGGTTGCGGTAAAGGATGTATGACTTGGAAATCTCGACATGGCCTGCTTCGATGAGCACTTTTTCTACCATGTCCTGGATGACTTCAACGTCCGGAACCTTGTCGTCGCCGTATTCTGCATTGAGCTTTGCAACCACTTTGTCAGTAAGCTCCTCTGCAGTGTCGTGGTCTCCTGCGCCAGTAGCCTTGGCTGCTGCAAAGATTGCTGTTTCAATTCGGTCACGGTCAAATGACACAACCCGGCCGTCGCGCTTTTTTATCTTTGAGACAAGGACCTTGATCTTTCCGCCCTTGTACTCGTGCAGGCTCCGGGCCTCCTTTTGCAGTGCCTGGGCGTTCTTTAGCCCCTTGTAAACTGCCGCAAAGCGCAAGTAGGTGATTTCGTCAGCTACCTTGAGCTTTTCAAGCACCTTGTTGCCAACAACCGATGACGGGACTTCGCCTGAGGGGTTCTCCTTGGCAAGCTCCGCTGAGATGTCGTCAACAAGCTGGTCAATCTGCTTTTCAGACAGCCTCTTGACTGCCGCGTTCTCGATTCCGCGCATGATCTTGGACTCGTCGAAGTCTTCCTTCTTGCCGTCCTTCTTGATGACTTTGAGCGTTGTCTCTATGCGTTCGTAAGTGGTAAATCTCTCGCCGCAGGAAAGGCACTCGCGGCGCCTGCGGTTTGCCTCGATATTGTCAGTGAATCGCTTGTCTATGACCTTGGTCTCTTCGCTCTTGCAACTGGGACATTTCACAAAAAACAACCCCCATACCAATTGTGCCATGCCAAGGAGTCAGACACAACATGTTGTGTATGTGAAGTCTGCAGTCAGCCTGCCAGCCAGCTCGATTCCCATCTATTGTGGTGGAAGAATAAACAGACCACTATATGTTGTATGGTTGCCTAATTTCTTGGGAATATTAGAAAATCAGTTTACCTTTATAAAGGTTTCGTAGCTTTCTTGTTGTTTTACCACTCAAAAAGAGTGAAAAACCTGTTGCTCCAAGCCCCCTCGGAGTCCCAATCAACAGCAACTATTTGATGACATTTCATATAAAAAACTATCGCGGTTTTTCGAAATTCGTAGCATAAAATTTCCGAGATTTTATTCTAGTTGGAATAAAATTATCCTCCGATTTTCTTGTATTTTTCTGCTTTGGGCCGCGCGGTGATATGCCTCCGCCTTCTCAAATGTTTTATATCCTGACTTCCAGACTAAGCTTTCGAGGTAATTTTTATGCCAGCCAACGTCGTTTTGGGACGCGAACCAGCAGAATATATGAAGCACGCAGTGAAAGCGTCGCTTCTTGCAGGAAAAGAGGTAATGCACTACTACAACCTCGCCGAAGCCCAAGTCGAGGCCATAGCCAAGGAAAACCAGAACAGCGTGGTCACCGTAGCAGACAAGAAGTCCGAGGAAGTCAT
>JBAZHM010000082.1:0-5628 GCA_041652355.1 Candidatus Micrarchaeia archaeon
TGGAATTGATCAAGTCGACTTTTTTTTGCAAAACATCCACGCACACCACGTCGTGGCCTAGCTTTGCAAAGCCAGCTGCAGTGATTGCGCCCACGTATCCAGTGCCGATTACGGAAATCTTCATAGGACCACCAAAAAGAAAGTAAAAACTTAGAATTGTGTTAAGGGGTTTCAAGATAAAAAAACAGTATGCCTTGAAGCGTTCCAAAGCATGGCACGCAAGCTTGCAGGCAGTATTATGGCTTCTTATTGCTTTTGCACGATATACTATATTAGCACGAATTATTTTTTAGGGAGTGAAAACCTCTTGAAGATTATTGGCAACACGCAGCTTGCGGAAAACACCGCAAAATGGCTTGGCGAAGATTATTACCCAGTATTGGAAAGGGCCTTTGCAGACGGCGAATTATGCCCGCGCTTTGAGACTTCCGGAAACCCGACTATGGGAAAGACAGCGGCATTGATACTGCAGCAGCACCGCGGAGAAAACATCAACGCGTACCTCATGAACTACTACCTGATACTCGGCGCGCTGAAAGACGCCGGGTTTTCCACGATTATCGCAGTCATGCCATATTTTGCATATTCGCGGCAGCACAAGCAATACCTTCCAAACCAGCCGGTTTCTGCGTTAACTGTTGCAAAGCTGCTTGAGTTTTGCGGAGCGGACGGGTTTGTGACAGTAACTGCTCACGAGCCTTCGGTTTTACCGCAGCTTTTCAGCATTCCTGCAATCAACCTTTCTGCAATGAGCGTGCTTTCCGAATTCGTCTCAAAAAAGCCCGAATTTTCCGACGCAGTGATTGTGGCGCCAGATGACGGCGCAGAGGAAATGGCCAAGACGCTTGCGGGGCTTTTGGGAAACCGCAAGTACACCGCATTTGAAAAAAAACGCGACGTTCGAACCGGCGAGATTACAATGACTCCAAAGAACGTGGAGCTGCTCAAGGGCCACAGCGTCATAATCATAGATGACATGGTGTCAGGCGGCGGCACCATGGTTGAAACCGCACGTGCATGCTCGCACCATGGCGCAACAAGGATTGCAGCTGCATTTACCCATTCGATTCTTTGCGGCAACGCGCTTGAAAAGCTGCGCGCATGCTGCGATGAAGTCATCGGCACCAATACTATTGAGTCTGAAGTCAGCAAAGTCGACGTGTCCCCGCTTTTGGCGCAGGCACTAAGGCAGATGGACAAAAAATAGCTGCTGCTTTTTAGGTTTGGCAGCGATTTGCTTTTTTCCTGCTTAGATGATCATTCTTCCCATTGAGATTAGCGCAAGGAAAGCAAGCGCCAAGGACGCAACTAAGATTATCGGCCCGAGTATGCGCATTATCGCAACAACCGCGTTTATTGTTGACACCAGCTCGGACGTGCGGTTTGCGCCCAGGATGTGTATCTTTATGCGTGCGCTTTCGGCCCTTGCGCTTACAGGCTCCAAATCCGCAACAGCGCGCTTTGCAGCTGCGGTGATGCGGTGAACAAGCTGGTGCGAAGTCACGCAGTTCCCAAGCGGATTGTGCACTCCGCCAATTACATTCACAGCATGGGAGTCTGTTGTGAAGATATCCACAAAGTCAAATCCAAGGGGCGCAAGCGACTCCAAAATATGCATGCGGAAAGTCGGGTGCGCGTTGTTTGCATCAATCAAGATTATGCAGTGCTTCTTTTTTCCAACTTCAAAAACAGCTACTTTCAGCCCGGCTTTGCCGATTCCCTGCGCAAGCGAAAATTCCGAAAGCGAGTCGAAAGCAACGCCCATCCTGAGTTTTCCTTCTGACTTTTTTGCAAGGTCACGAATGGAATCCTCAAGCTCGTAATACGCGCTGCTTCCTGCAGTCATGTCACAGTCGGTCCCGGACGAGTTGTGCATGTCAACTACAATTGCTTGGGAAAACCCTTTGGAAAGGATCAGGTTTCGAATTGAAAACCCGAGGGCAAGGTTTATGTCATCAGTCTTGTACGGCGCGCGGGTAAGCGCGGTAAACGCCTGCTTTTGCTTTCCAATCCCAAGCAAAAAGAGCTTGGTCTTCCCGTCCTTGGACTCCCAAATGGTTGCATTATCTGAGTAGCCGGACTTGTCTGAAAGAAGAGCCATTGCAGTCTGGGAAATGTGCACGTGGCTTGAGGAAAACACGGGGTTAAAGTCATGGGTAACCGTGCCGTGGAAAACAAAGTGCGTGCCACCCATGTTGCGCTGCATTTCCGAAGAAATCAGGAAAGGGTATTCGCTTCCGCCCAAGTTTCCAACCGGGCCGTAATGCACAAGAGGCACGATAAAGGACGCCTTGAACCCTTCTTTGTTTTTGAACCCCACAACACCCACTTCAGTCTCCACCAAGTCGCCCACTTCTGCAAGGATTTCCTCCAGGCCCTTTCCGCCCTTTACCCACTGGGCAAAAAACAGCGCAGACGCCTGTATTGCAGAAATGCCGAAGCTCCGCCTTACAGGAGCGTTGACAAGCACCATCATGACCCACATTGCAAAGAGCATGATTGCGGATGCGACTACAAACTGAAGCGCAAAAAGAACTGGCGAATTTATCTCAATAAGCGAATAGGCTTTCCACAAAAACACAAACGAAAGCTGCAGCACCGGATGCAGAAGCGATATCGCAAGCGACTGCTTCCACGAATAAGTCAGCGGAACGCGCAGGCTCACATACCAAGTTACAGTCATCAATGCTGCTGCAAAAAGTGCAAACTCAGTTGCGTTTACCGCAAAGCCGGTGTTCTGGATTACCACCTGACCCAAAAGGTAGGTTATGATGAATATGGACATTGAAATGAGTGCGATGAAAAGAAAATACTTTGAAGCCTGCCGAAAGGACGAAAGCGACAAAAGCGACGTTGCAAGGACTGACGCTATCAGCACGGGAAGGCCAAACAGGACTACGCCGTCCGCACCACCGAAAAAGAACGCGTCAACTATCGGCTCCACGCCATTTGCATTGAATATAGCATGCAGCAGGAACCCGCCAATAAACGCAAGTGCAACTGCTGCAAACACCAGCTTGCGGTACCCGGGAACTTGGAAGATGAAGTGCGTAAGGTCAGCTGCCCGGTTGCTCATGTTGTCCTGCATTTCAAATTACCATCTGAGGCGAAAGGCTACGATTTGCCTTTGCAGCCACACGTACCATTAGCATTTAGGGAATTAAAAGCAAGTTGAAAGCTCAGCGTTTTTCCTTGCTTGGAAACTGGGGTGAATTCACCAGTTTTCGCAGCTGCGCCTGCATGCTTTCCTCTGCTGCGTCATGCTCCTCAAAAAGCGCCTCGCGCAACTTGTAGGTGTTGTCTATGAACTCCGCAAGCTCCAAGTCAAATGAAGTGCCCTTTTTGGACGCAAGCCTCATAAGCTCAAGAACAAGAAAGCGCATCTCGGAATTTTCAGAAAGAATCTCTTCGTCGTGGCTTGTCATTGTAGATATTCACCCGCGAAGCGTTTTATAACTTGGGTTAACCTAAACGTGTTTGATAAGATGAAATCGTGCCCGCAGTGCGGAAAGCCCGAAAGCGCATTCAAGGAGCCTTTCATTGGCGCTTTCTGCTCTGACTGCTTTACCAGCAAAACGCCGCTGTTTGAAATCAAGCTGCCGCTTGAGCTTGAGCGCTGCCAAAAATGCGGCAAGGTGCGGCTTTTGGCACAGTGGGTCTTCCCAAATTCCGAGCGAATCTCCGAATACCTCGGTGCAAAGCTGCGCAGCGCCTACGAATTCAAAGTCAAGGGCTGCGTTTTGGAACCTTCTGAAAAAAGCCAGCTCCAGGCGACAATGACAATCGAATTTGTGCTTCCGCAGGGAAACACCGTTGAAAAAAAGACCACCCGCACAATCGCGCTTTTGCCCACAATGTGCGCAGGCTGCAGCCAGAAAAGCGGCGGATACTTTGAGGCAATCATCCAGCTTCGCGGGGACGAAGCAAAAATTGCGCGAAAGACCGAACTTATCAAGGCAATGATTGGGAATGACAGCTTCGTGTCCAAAGTCGAGACGCTCAAGGAAGGCATTGACATATATGTCGGAAGCCACAGGTCAGCAACCAACGTGCTTTCCAGGCTGAAGCTTGCCTACACACAGGCCAACAAGCTTGCAGGAAAGAAAAGGGGAAAGAACCTCTACCGCAGGTCCTACTGCGTTAGGCTATAAGAAAAAACTTTGAAAAAAAGGAAGAGAGAGCTAATTGAAACAGGAAAACATTGCAATAGCCGGCCTTGCTATTCTTCTTCTGGCAGCCTGTGCTGCGGCACTGTTTTTTTCCGATGCATACTCCAAGCGTACCGAAGCGTTTGAAGAAGTAAAAACGCAGCTTGCAGAGTCAAAGGATAACGCAACGGCATTATTGCAGGAAGTTGCTGGCCAGAAAATACTGGTTTTGTCGCTTAATGCGGACAAAGCAAAGCTTTACCAAGACAAAGCATTCCTGGAACAAAGGCTGGCAGAACGCCAAGCAACAATACTTGAGCTGAACCGGACAATAAGCGGGCAAGACGAAAAAATCAGCGCGCTTGCCGGAAGCATCAACAAAACGCGGGAAGAGCTTGTTCTGTTTGAGCGCAGCCTCAACGAGTCTTCGGCATGGTTTAAGCTCAACTCGAACATACAGAATTTTTCGGAATACCGGAAATATTTTTTTCAGCTTGAATTTTCATGCATCCAACTTTCAGGGGACTACTGCTATGTCAAGCTTGCGTGCCTGCCGGTAGTCAATGACATCTATTCGGACTTTTCATACAAGACCGACGAAGACACGTCAAAAAAAGGCGACAAGCTTCAGAGCCTTTCTGAATTTTACATTAACAAAGGCGGCGACTGCGAGGACTATTCGCTTGCAGCAAAAGCTGAGATAAACTACCTGATTTCCCTAGCCAAAACGCGCGGCTGCAATACCGTTCGTTTTGAAGCCGCAGAAACCGCAGGCGAAGGCAACGTTTATGCAGTTGATGTGCCCCAGACGTGGGGATACAAAAACGCCAAGGCATTCCTTTTCCCCGTGGAATACACGGACCCGTTTGTCCTGTGCGGGACGTTCCCAATTGACCTGAATGCACAGAGTGGCCAATACGCACTCGGAGGCCACTGCCTGCTTGCGTTCTCTAAAATTGCGCCAGCCACAAGCGAAAAGCTGCACGACGCAATCTCAGACGCAATACTTGTTGAGCCGCAAACGGGATTCTATTATACGTCGACAAAAAACGACACGGTTTTCTACAAGCCCGCAAATGGCGAAAAGATTTCAAAGGCAACGCTTTACAGCAAGCCATCTTTTTGGGCTGCGATAACTGATGACGACTATTACCTGTACACAGAACAGGACGGCGGGCTTTCCCGCTGGCAAGGATACAAGGACCTGTACGAAAAAACCGAACAGTCAATTGCACAGCTTGTGGCTACAAATAATTAGTTGCTCACGCCAAGCGCATCCTTTAGCGACTTCTTTATTTCCTCAATCGGCTTAAGTGTGACTACAAGTGGAATGCCTTCGCTTTCTGCAATCTTTACTGCAAGCTTGTCCACGCTGCTTTCGTCCAAGTCGTGCATGACCACTATTGCGGGCTTGATTGGCGCAACGCGGACTGCAACCATCGGGCTTCTTCCTGCGGCAGTCTGGGTGAAGATGAGGGCG
>JBAZHM010000083.1:0-5575 GCA_041652355.1 Candidatus Micrarchaeia archaeon
AGGAACAGTATACGCGCCAACAGTCATCGGGTTTTGCGGGTCAAGAACGTACGGGTTATTGTAAGGGGGAAGAAACGCGGCGACTTTGTCTTTGTCTGGAACGTCAACTTGCCCGACGGAGTGGGTAAGGTAGAAGCCGTCAAGGCACACCATCGCAGGGATCATTGCTTTTTCTGCAATCTTGAACGCCTGGATTACCGTGTCAACTGCTTCCTGCCCGTTTTTGCAGTATAATTGTATCCACCCCGAGTCGCGCTGGCACATCGAGTCCTGCTCATCAGCCCAGATGTTTAATGGGGAGCTGATTGCACGGTTTGCAACTGCCATTACTACCGGAAGCCGCATGCCGGAAGTTGAGAAGAGCGCTTCGTGCATGAGCATTAGGCCCTGGCCGCAGGTTGCTGAAAAAGTCCGCGCTCCAGCGGCGCTTGCGCCTAAAAGCGAGGAGATTGCGGAAAACTCGGCTTCAACAGTGATGAACCTTGGAAAGCCGCCGTTCACGTAAATCTTGTTCAGTTCATGGGTAATGGGAGTGCTTGGGGTGATTGGATAGGATGCGACCACGTCGACTTTGCAGTAGGATGCTGCTTCCGCAATCGCTGCGGAATAATTCATAGTGCGTACGACCATAGCAAATCACTGCTTGTTCTTTCCAACTGACTTGATTTCCTGTTCCATCTTGATGCACTTTACAGGGCACTCGTTTGCGCACAGCCCGCAGCCTTTGCAGTAATCATAATCCACCTGGGGGCACTGGCCTGGAACGCCCATGCACCCTTCCGGGCAATAGTTCTGGCACGTGGCGCACTTGATGCACTTGGTCATGTCCACGACCGGCTTTTGCGACCGCCACTCGCCAGTCTTGATTGCAACGGTGGTGCCTGGCTTGGATACTGCGAATTTCATTTTCAATCAACGTGAAATATTTGCATTCTTTTCAAATTCATCTTTCAAGGACCTAAAAACATAATCTAATCTTTTTTCGTAAGCTCATAACAGGCGCGGATTACTTCGATGTTTTTGTCCGCAATTGCCTTGTCTTTTTGCCCGAACTCTTCGTGTATTGCTTTTTCTATTGACTCCATCTTCACTAAGCCGGTGATTTTGATGAACGCGCCAAGCATCACCGTGTTGAATATGGGCCGCTTGAGGTGCTCAAGGGCAATCTTGGTGCCGTCCACAACATAAACTTTAGCATCTGTAATGCCTAACTCTGATGCTGGGCAGCTGCAGTTTGCAATTACGATTCCGCCCTTTTTGAGCCCGGCTGCGACATTGACACTTGAAAGCACGCTCGGGTCGGCGACGATCACAACATCCGGCTCGTGGATTTGGTCGAAAATCGTAATTGGCTCGTCGGAAATCCTGCAAAAGCTCATCACGGGCGGGCCGCGCTTTTCCGAGCCGAATACCGGGAACGCCTGCGAATACTTTCCCTCAGCGCCAGCTGCGGATGCCAAAAGCTCTGCTGCTGTGACCATTCCTTGACCTGCGCGGCCATGAAAGCGAATTTCTACAAGCATATTCAACTACTCTTGCTCTGAAAAAGGTGGTTGATTTGGTAACGGAATCCGAGTTAAAATAAGTTCGCAGAACAGGCAGCGGATGAAAGGCCTGCCGGTTATTATTCCAGAATGGGCATAATTATATTGTAAGTGATTTTGTATGGCAAACCCCGTGCACGCAAGAAAAAAACCAGCAGCAAAGCAATATGTGACCAAGGACACCGCAATCGGCGAGGTTGCTTCAAAATACCCAATAGCAATCGGCATCCTCTTTTCGCACGGCATGCATTGCGTTGGCTGCCACGCATCTGCATTTGAGACAATAAGGCAGGGCGCGGAGGCGCACGGAATGAAGCCATCGCAAATAGCAGGCATACTGGATGAAATCAATGCTGCAATCGCCGCTGAGGAAAAAGACTTGGAAACAAACTGCCCAAACTCACCAGTCAAAATAACCAAGGCAGCAGCACTCCAATTTTTGAAAATCATGGAAGCTGAGGAAAAGACCGGCTTTGGCCTGCGCATCATAAAGCCCTCCGGGGGGCCTGCCGGGGTTTACGAAATGGACTTTGAAAAAACCCCTGGAAAAGATGATTTGGAATTCAACTGCCGCGACATTTGCATAATAGTTTCAAAGGCAATTGAAGCTGATGTTAAAGGTGCGGTTATTGATTTCCGCGAGACCGTGCAAGGCTCGGGATTTACAATAAGAAACCCGAAAAGGAACTGAGATTACGATGACGGAACTACCAAAAAATAAGCACATCACAGCCGAAGTATTCCACAGGCTTGGCGTGCAGGAAAAAATTGATGAAGTATACAAAGTGCTATCTTCGCTTGTCGAGGCTCAAAAAGAGAATGACCACGTGTTCATTTCCCTGGATAAAAAGAACGTTGAAAAACTGGACGTGCTAAAAAAAACATACAAAGTTTCATCGCATTATGAGGCAATTGAAAGGGCAATCTCTAACACAATAACCGGAAACAACCGCAACCTAGTGAACATTAGCATAGGGCCGCGAGGCTTCCAAGTCAGCCCGATAAAAAAATAAGCGGACTTTTCCAAGAGATAATTTCACAGGTATTTCTTGGGAAAATCCAAAACCCGAACAAATTTCTTTTTCCGTATCGCGCCTAATTTTTTCAAGTATTCAGGACTAGCCTCTTCAGACTTGTTGGCCAGGGATATAATCCGACCTGCATATTTTTTCATCCTTTGCTCTTCGCTTTTTGTTATTTTCTTCACCGCTACTCCCCAGTGGCATGCTACAAGTTTTGCATCCGATTCAACCAGAGGAATTTTTCCGACCTTGAAGGGCATCCTCTCAACTTTTTCTTTTCCAAAAACAAATCTTCCAGCGGAATAAACAACTGGTTGCCTCTTCACAACAATTTTTTCCTTTCCCAAATCCAATCCGACTACTTTTGCCCAGCTTGGCCTGCACAGGTCCTTGTTTTTTGCGCTCTTCTGGGCTTTCTGTGAAACAAAACCCGCCACGTAAGGGTGGAAAGTGTGCTGGAGCGGCGGGATTTTTTTTGGAAGACTTGAAACAATCTCTTTTGCGCGTTCTTTTGTGATAAATTTCCTTGCAACCCACTTTCTTTCGAACAAATCGAATACATCTTCGGCCTTGACTGAATCCAACAAACGGTTTCCAATCCAGAACGCTTCCGCAACTTTGTAATCATAGATGTCATCAACGCCATTGGCTTGCGCTATTGTTTCAAGATATGCTTTCTGCGTGCCGAATTTTCCAAGTTCATTGCGAAGCCTTGCCGAGTTTTCCTTTGAAGGGTTTTCCAAGTATTTGGAAAATGGGCTTTGAAATTTCGGGTCACCGCAGTAACCTCGCAAATTCGGTGCAAGACCAAAGCGGGCGCAGAGCTCTATTCCTTCCATTTTGCAACTGCCTTTGAAGGCAAAGAAAGAAGTGAATTGAGGGACTTGGGCACATACTCAGCAACAGCCGCAAGAACTTCGGAGTACCCTGCAATCAAAAGCGCGCCAGCAGAAAGCAGGACCATCCCGAAGGCAGTGTTGAAAGTGACTGCGACGGTTGAACCTGCAAATGCGAAACCAAGAAGTGTTGTAACCGGTCCTGCAAGTGCTAGTATTGCAGTTGCTTTTGAAACTGAAATCCGCAAGAGCGCGGAATACCAAGCATTCAGGTAGAGGAACAAAAGGGTTCCGACTGCCGCACCCCACAAGAAGGCAGCGGGGGTGAAGGACAGCGCTGCAGAAATTGAGCCGGTCTTTCCAATCGCCGCTAAAATTGCCACCATCGCAATGGAACCTGCAAGCATCCTGCTTGTTGCAATCACCTTGCCGGGAATCTCCGCAAGGAACTTCTTGGTAAGCGTCCACTCGATTGCCCAAAGCATAGTTGCGCCAAGGACCATTGCTTCGCCAATGCCAAACGAAAGATTTCCTGAACCAAGCAGGATGAAATTGCCAATGATTGCAAGCCCGGCGCCTGCCGCAAATTTTGAATCGAGCTTTTCTTTGAGTGCAACTGCTGCAAAGATTGCTGCGAACACGAATAGGAATCGGTAGATGAAAGATCCTGCAGGACCGCCAAGTATTGAAAGGCCATAGAAGAACATCAAAAACGGCACGCTTCCGCCCACTATTGTAATGAGTGAGAGTTTTGCAAATTGCTTTTTTGAAAGTGCAAAAACGTCCTTGTAATTTCCAAGCAGCAAAAGAGCTGCTGCAAACAGGACTCCTGCAAACGCATTCTTTAGTATAGTATATGCAAAAGGGTCCTGGCCTGCAACTCCGACGGAGTTTATGAAAACTGAAAGGCCGCTGATGAACGCGGCTGCAAGCGCAAGCGCAATGCCCTTCTTTTGAGAAATTTCAATTGCCATAAAGAATCAGCCCCCTTGGAATGATGAAGAATGCCTGTTCCGATTTGACCCTGATTGACTTTTCGAAAGGTAACTTTAAATCCTTTTGTCGCTTCCACACTCAATATGGCGCGCAAAATCCGGATGGGCTGGTTCTCGTTTTCCTGCTGTGAAGACAACACAGTGCTGTTTGCCGAGATACTCAACGACCACTTTTTTATGGTGCAGGAAAAGTTCGACATAATCCACGCCAAGGTCCTGCAGAACGTCAACAAGTGGGAGGAGATGGACGTCGCGTTCGTGGAAGGCGCGATAGCGAACAAGGAGCAGGAAGAGACCTTGAAGAAAATCAGGGGCCTGAGCAAGACGCTGGTCGCAATCGGCTCGTGCGCCTGCACCGGCATGCCTTCGGCTTCGCGCAACAATTTCGACGAGAATACGATTCATGAAATCAGGTTCATCAAGGAAAAGTTCAACCTGCTTGACAAGGTCCACCCGCTGAAAGACATTGTAAAGGTGGACATGGAAGTGACCGGGTGCCCGATGGACGAAAACAAGTTCCTAGAGGCATTGCAGGCAATAATCAAGATGTATGGTGACTTGTAGATGCACGGCGGACACGATTCTGAAAACCTGGAACTTGGCTTGGAAGGCCTGAGCAAGGTCGAAGGCCACGCTGACTTGGAAGTCAAGGTCACGAAAGGAAAAGTCGAGTACGCCAAGCTCAAGATTCCGGAAGCAAAACGCTTCTACACCCAGGCTGTGCGCGGAAGGCCCATGCAGGCAATCGCCCAACTAGTATCCAGAATATGCGGCACGTGCTCTATGTCGCACATCTTTGCCTGCACCAAGTCAATCGAGGACGCTGTTGGACTTGTTCCAACCGAGCAGACCATGAAGCAGAGGCGGCTCTCAATGTGGGCGCACCTTATCCGCGACCACCCGCTTCACTTGTACTTTTTCGTCCTTCCGGACTTGTTCAACAAGGGCTCGGTGTTCGACTTCACAACGCCTGAGGAAAAGAAAATCATCGCAACTGCTCTTGAAATCAAGGCAGCTGGGAATAATCTCTCTAAGATGGTTGCCGGACGCTCAATCCACGCGCCTTGGCCGGTGCTTGGCGGCTTCTCCCAGATTCCAGACAAGGCAAAGTACCCGGACATCATCCACCAGCTTGAACACGCACGCGAACACTCACTTGAACTTTTGGACGTCTTTTA
>JBAZHM010000084.1:0-5510 GCA_041652355.1 Candidatus Micrarchaeia archaeon
GCACTGCCAGGAAAGGACTGTGGAAAAAAGATAAGAATATCGCGAACGCGACGCGCCAAACCCAGCAGGCTGCGACACAAGATTAGATTATAGCTAGTAATGAAAACATTTAAATAATATTACTAATTAGTAATTAGTATGATTGCGAAAGAAGTGCTCAGGCAAGTCGTGATAAAACAAAAAAACGAGCTTACGGTAAAGGACACGCTAAGAAGGGAAATCCTAGATGACATCCTAAAGTGGCTAAAAGATGACCGGGTCATAGTCCTCACAGGCGTAAGGCGGTGTGGGAAATCAACGCTACTAAGGCAACTGATGCAGGAAACCACCAAATGGTGTTACGTCAATTTCGAAGACGAAAGATTGCTTGATTTTCAGGCGCAAGACTTTGAAATGCTAAACGAAGTGCTCGTCGAAACATACGGCGCGGCCAAGACCTACTTTTTCGATGAGGTCCAAAACGTTGAAAAATTCGAGACTTTCGTAAGAAGGCTGCAAGATGAAAGAAAAAAAGTGATAATCACGGGCTCAAACGCCGCCCTCCTAAGCAAGGAATTCGGAACGAGGCTGACGGGAAGATACAAGTCGTTCGAGGTATACCCGTTCTCGTTCTCGGAATTCCTCAGTTTCAAAAACACTAGCATAAAAAAAGACGACTGGTACGACGTAGAGAAAAAAGTGCGGCTGCTCAAACTATTCGAAGAATACGCGACAACCGGCGGGATGCCAGAATACGCAAAAAACCAGGACCGCGACTACGTGAGAACAGTATTTGAAAACATCCTATACAAAGACATAATCACCAGGTACTCCATAAAACGCGAAAAAACAATGAGGGAACTGGTCAACATCCTCGCAACTAACGCTGCAACAAAATTTTCATACAACTCCCTGAAAAACACGCTCGGCCTCGCAAACGCAATGACCGTGAAAGAATACATCTCCTACCTATGCAACTCGTACCTTTTCTTCGAGCTTTTGAAAACATCGTATTCAATAAAACAACAGCTCGGCTCCCCAAGAAAAATATACCTAGTCGACCCCGCGTTTCACCAAACCTGCGGGTTGACTTTCACCCCAAACAAAGGAAGAAACCTGGAAAACATCGCATTCATAGAATTGAAAAGAAGAAACAAGGAAGCCTACTATTACGCGGACAAAAACGAGTGCGACTTCGTAATAAAAAACGGGACTAAAATCACCGAGGCAATACAAGTCTGCTACCTGCTTGACGACTCAAATAAAGAAAGGGAATTGGGCGGGCTTGTCGCTGCAATGAACGAATTCAAACTAAGCAAGGGGCTGCTACTGACTTTCGAACAAACAGACGAGATTACTGTCAACGGAAAGAAAATCAGGGTGATACCCGTCCTCAAATGGGCAACAGAAAAGAAAGCAGGCCAATAGCCCTATTTGAAACCAAAGCAAGCAGTCAGCCTGCAAATCCTGCGTTCCGGCAAAGCTTTTTACCGCAGTAAAGGTAATGTATGCGGCAAAACCATGGCAACCGCGCTCGGATACAAAGACTCCCTTAGGCTACTTGAAGCCTACGGCATCGAAACACCGGTGCAAATTTTGATGCGCTCAGCTGAGCATTTTGACATTGCAACATCCGGCCAGCTGCGCTTTCCGGTTGTACTCAAGGCAATCCCAAAAAACGCGGGCCACAAGACGGAAAAGCAGCTGGTGGTTACCAACATCCATTCCCAAAAGGAAGTGAGGGAGGCGTTTCTTGCACTGGTTGAAAAGACAAGGGGAATGCCGCTTGAATGCTTCGTGCTCCAAGAGCAGGTAAAGGGAGTGGAGCTGATAGTCGGAGCAAAACGCGATGACGTGTTTGGCCAGACTATAATGTTCGGGATGGGCGGGGTTTACGTAGAGCTTACTGCGGATTATTCCGTTCGCGTTTGCCCGATAGATAAAGCACAGGCGCAAGGCATGCTTTTTGACACCAAGGCTGCAAAATTTTTTTGCGCAGACGGGTTTCGCGGAATAAAGGCAAGCCAAGAAGCGGTTACGGAACTTTTGATGAAAGTGTCCAAGATGCTTTCAGACAACCCGCAAATCATTGAAATGGATTTGAACCCGGTTATTGCAACTCCGGACAGCTGCTATGCAGTTGACGCAAGGATACTTCTTGAATTGAAACAGGAAAAGGATATGGGAACATGATTGAAAACATCTCCACAATTGACACGCTGATGAATCCACAATCAGTGGCAGTAATCGGAGCATCGCAAAACCCGGCATCTGTTGGTCAGGGCGTGCTTAAGAGCCTGCTTTACGGCTCGGTGTTTGAAGTTGGCGGCGCAAGGCCGTTTCCAGGAAAAGTCTATCCAGTAAACCCCAAGCACAACGACGTGCTTGGAAAAAAGTGCTACGCAAGCGTGCATGACATTCCAGGGACGATTGATGTTGCAGTAATATGCGTTCCTGCGTCAGTTGTGCTGCAGGTGGTCCGCGAATGCGGCCAAAAAAAAGTCAAGGCGCTAATCATAACCTCGGCAGGTTTTGCGGAAATTGGAAAGCAGGGAAAGATGCTGCAAGAGCAAGTATCCGAAGAGGCAAGAAAGCACAACATGATCGTGGTTGGACCGAACTGCCTCGGGCTGATCCGGCCGCCTGCATCGCTTAATGCATCGTTTGCGCTTGCAGCGCCAAAGGACGGCGAAGTTGCATTCATCTCCCAAAGCGGCGCGCTTTCAGATAGCGTGATTGACTGGGCGATTGAAAACAAGTTCAAGTTTTCCTTGCTTGCAAGCGTGGGAAACTCCGCAAGCTTGGACACAACTGATTTCATCGAATGGTGCGAAACCGACCCGCACACCAAGGCAATTGCAGTATACCTTGAAGGGATAAAGGACGGCCGCAGGTTCATGCAAGTATGCAGCCGCGTGTCAAAGACAAAGCCAATCGTGCTTTTGAAAGCAGGAAGAAGTGCCGCTGGCTCAAAGTCCGCTGGAGCGCACACCGGCTCGCTTGTTGGCTCCTACCGCGTGTGGAAAGCAGCGTGCAGGCAAAGCGGAGTGGTGCTTGCAAATGACTTTGAGGAGCTCTTTGAGTTTTCCGGTGCGCTTGCAAGCCAAAAAAGAAGCAGCCTCAACAGCGTTGCAATCATCACCAACGGCGGCGGAGCGGGAGTGCTTTGTGCGGATTACTGCGAAGAAAACGGGATTAAGCTTGCTGAGCTTTCTGAGGACACCTTGCTTACTCTTGACAGCTTGGGGATGCACCCGGCGTATTCCCGCAGGAACCCGCTTGACTTGGTTGGGGACGCGCTGCCACAAAGGTACAAAGCGGCAATTGACACGCTCATTTCCAATGAAAAAATTGGCGGCATCATCGTAATGCAGACGCTGCAGACAATGACTGACACGGTTGAGGATGCAAAGCTAGTAATAGAGGCAAAGAAAAAATTCCCCGGCAAGCCCATTACGTGCGTGTTCATGGGCGGAAGATTCACACGTCCCGGGTCAAAGCTTTTGGTTGAGCACGGGATTGCGGAATTCAACGACCCGAGAAGGGCTGCAAGGACGATGGCGGCACTTTTGGGATTGCTCTAAACCAGCGCAATCTTTCCCACTTCTGCGAATTATTCAGATTAACTTTGCAGCCTTGGCAATATCTTCGTCGCACAAAGCATCAAGCAGCTCCTCCGCCTCAGAGTGCGCCATTGTGATTTCGCGCTTTTTTAGCGCATCCAAAAAAAGCATCACCGAAAGCTCGCGCACGTTCTTTGCATCCTGCCTTGCTTGCCTCAACTCATTCGCGCCATTTTCATACTCTTCTGAGATAAAGTCGCGGCCTATGTGCAGCTTCATTGATTGTGAATATTTTTTTTGCAGCACCGAAAGGTCCAAGTCTTTTGAAAGCATCCCGGACGAAAGCTTTCCGCAAAGCTGCAGCTTCACCACAGGCACCTGGGAATATTCTTTTGAGGCGATTTCGTCAAGCGCCTTTTCAGCAGCAATGGAAACGTCCGCTCCGGCTACCGGTTTTTCAAATGCAAGTTCGCAAAACACAAACGGCCGCGTCTGGAATTGCTTAAGTTCATATTTTCCAGTCTCAGTGTCAAAAAGCACTATTGACTTTGGTCGCATCTCATTTTTTCGCATCTGCGTCACAACCGTGCTTCCGGGAATTATGATTCTCTTTCCCCCTGCTTTGACTTAGCACATCCAATGAATATGGCCATCTACGTAAAGGTCAAACCCTTCCGGCAAGTCCTCTGCGCCAATAGCCTCGCCAAAGGGCATGGCTTCTTCCAAGGACTGGTGAAACACAAAAACATTGAACGCGCCTGGCACGGGCTTGAAATCCATTTTCTTCAGAGCCTGCCGGGCAAATTCCTCGGGAACCCCACCCATTGCCTGGAAACATGTGCGCTTGCCCGAAGAATTCTCAACGCAGACTGCCCTGCCATGCAGGTTCACAGCAGCAAGTGCAGAATCAAGAAGGTGAATCGGGTTTGCAAGGCCTTTGGAGCGGCGCTCGTGAGTGCCGTGTATTGCAAGAATAGGAGGATAGTTTGAAACGGGTTTTTCAGTGCCATCAGCGGCAAGCTCAAACATCAAAGCTGGAGACTTCATCTCCAAAGCGGCTCCAGCAAACAGCTGCAGCGCCTCATTAAGAGTCTCCTGCCGGGGAATCCTGCTGTCAAATATGTCCCCTGCTGCAAGGATTACGTCAGCGCCGCTGCAAGCTTTCAGCGCGTTTTTTGCCTGGGGCAGCGCATCAATGTTAAATCCCAGGTGAAAGTCGCCGGTTATTGCAATTTGCATGTTAAAGCACGAATAGACTAAAGGCTTGGAAGGAAATAAAAAAAGGATTAAGGGCCATTTCCGTTGCTTTGGCTAATGGCCGGATTGGTTTACTCTTCTTCGGAAAAGTCCGAGTCGTCGTCTTCCCACTCGTCGGACCATTCTTCCTCGAACATGGCCCGCTTTTCAACGTGCTGCCGCTTTTTTGCAACTGCAATTTTCGCTCTGGATTTTTTTGGCGCTATCTTTTTAGCTGCTTTTTTTGGCGCCTTGCCTGCTTTTTTTGCATGCTGCTTTCTTGCAGCCTTTGCCGGCCACTTCTTGCCAGACTTTCCTGCTTTCATGGTCTTTTTCACTCTGCCACTCTCTTTTGGGGGTTGAACTGCCTTGGCGCCCCTTTGGCGCCTAAACCTTGGGGAAGGTTTCGCATGAATACAACGAACGGTTGTTTTTAAAAGTAACCTTAGGGGAAACAAAACGCGCCAATTCCATTTATTAGCATTAAACAACACAAATCAGATACTCAAATGCAGGGATAGCACAGCCAAGGGTGAACCTGACGGTTCCCCCTGTGGTAACCCACCTCCCTTTTTAGCCTTAGTCAAATAAATATACTTCACTCAAATGCAGGGATAGCAAAGCCTGGTCAAATGCGAAGGACTCAAGATCCTTTCCTCTAGGGGTTCGTGGGTTCAAATCCCTCTCCCTGCACTATTTTTTCCATTCAACAGGCCTCCCCCGTCCGTTACC
>JBAZHM010000085.1:0-5420 GCA_041652355.1 Candidatus Micrarchaeia archaeon
GACGCCGGGCTTACGTTATCATCCTAAAAAAGTAACACCAATATTGACGCAAAGCCGGGAAGGAACTTTCTATATATGCTTGAAGGATTCCGCAGGAAAGCAGCTTCGTTCTTTAGTCTTATTAGTCGCGCGCCCAAGTCCACGCAGCTTCAAAGATTGCGAGCCGAGGGAAGGGAGTATTGGAAAGGCGTAGGCTATTCTAAACTTTACCAGACGGATCGCTTGGAAGCTCAAGACTGTGAGCGTGCAACCCAAGACGCGTGGCTGTCCGATCACGCAGTTGACAAAATTCCTTTTTCAATACACTGTTTGGGAGACGACCCGGTACATTTTGAAGCAATAATGAAAACTTTCAGGAACCCGGAGTATGCCGCGCTGTGCACGTCGGTGCACCTTATGGACACCCCGGAGGTAAACAAAAGACTTCCACAGCTGAAAAAAACAATACCGAAGAATGTGCTGTTAGTGTTGCATACTTTCAATAAGGGGGCAGTGCTCGACCATACCGGAATAGCCATAGGACGCAACGTCTTGTGGAAATACAAGCAGACCGACAGGCCGCTTAATGTCATATATGTAGTTGATAAAGCGGAAGACCGGCACTTGAATTCTTTCCTGAGGCCTTTCGTCCGTGGAGAATAGTCACTGCGCATGAACGTGAAGGAAAAACTAGAGCCAGTCCTCCTTCTTGAAGTACCAGTACGTTCCGATCAGCATGGCAAGCATTATTCCGATGACCAGATAGAACCCGTATTCCCACTCGGACTCTGGTATTACTTTGAAGTTCATGCCGAAAATGCTTCCAAGCAGGGTTGGCGGCATCAGGATCGTTGAGATTGCGGCAACTCGCTTCATGGACTTGTTGAGCGAGTTGGACACTGAAGACAAATACGCCTCCATTATGTTGCTTACAAGGTCGCGGTTCATCTCGATGTTGTCCATGAGGCGCACGATGTGGTCGTACACGTCGCGGAAGTAGGGCGCGTTGGCGTCACTTACGAATCGCACTTCTCGCCGCGCAAGCGAGCTTGTGACGTCACGAAGAGGCTGCACTTCCTTTTTGAACGCAAACAGGAGCTTCTTTAGCCTCAGCGCTTCCCCGAGAGTGGCCTTGGTGGGCTTGTCAAGAACCCGGTCCTCAAGGGCGTCCAGTTTTTCGGTGATTGCATTGAAAAGCGGGAAATAATCATCCACTGTCGCATCCATTATCGCGTACAAAAGGTAGTCTGCGCCAAGCGACATCAAATACGGGTTCTTTTTGACCTTCTCGTACACTTCTTCCTGTGTGGTGGCATTCTCGAAGCTGTGCGTAAGCAGGCAGTTTTGCGAAAGGAAGAAGTTCAGCTGGGTGGTCTTTCCTGCAAGCAGGTCAACTTCTTCGTTGTTGAGCGCAATGTCCGCACCGTCGACGATTGTTTTGAACGAGCGCATGACTACGTATGCGTAGTTCGGGTACACTTCGATTTTCGTGCGCTGGTTGGTTTTTCTCGCGTCGTCAACTGAAAGCTCGTGGATTTTCATGATTTCCACAAGCTCGTCCAGGTCTTCCTTAAGCGGAGAGTCGATGTCCACCCAGACTGTGTTGGATTTTATGGAAATGGCTTTTGCTATTGCGGGCATTTCGAACTCTTCGTGCACCTTTTCTTTTGAGTAGATTAGCGCGCGGATCATTTTTTCACTAGATTTGAAAACGGTTCGGCGCAAATTAAAGCTTTTTATTGGCGGCAAGACAACATTTTGAAGTTGTGGTGCTTTGATGGGATCAAAACCGGGCGTCCTTGTTCTTTTTGACTTGGACCAGACGTTGGTTGATGCAATTCCCATTTATGACAAGGCGTGCCGCAAGGTCTTTGCTGAATTATTCGGTGTCAAGTGCTCCGCTTATGACCTTGATTTTGCAGGAAAGACCCTTCCTGCAATAATCTGGGAAGGCTGCCAAAGAAACGGGGTTTCCAGGAAAACTTACAATGCAAAGCTTTCAATTGCAATTTCCAGGCTTTCCAGCTATTTCAACGACTACCTTTCAGATTCAAAGTCAAAAATCCGCGTGCTTACCGGTGTGAAGCTTCTTCTTGAAGCGCTTTCAAAGAAAGGGATTCCGATGGGCATCGTCACCGGGAGTGCCGAATGCAACGCAAAACGGCTGCTGGCAAAGGCCGGGCTTTCCGGGCATTTTCTTTTTGTCATTGGCGGAGAGCGCGCAAGGGACAAGCGCCAAGGCATTGCGTTGGCAAAAAAGGACACAAAACGGTTGCTTGGCGCAAAGCCTGCGCGCATAATATTCGTAGGCGACTCTCCGAGGGAAGCCGAAATTGCTCTTGACGAAGGCATAGAGTTCATCGGCACGGCAACGGGTTTTCACACAAAAGCACAGCTTTCCGCTGCTGGCGCAAAAAAAGCATTTTCGAACCTGTCCAAAACCAATGCTTTGTTGAATTCGATTCTTTCCACTTCAAAAGGACCAAAAAGAAAGCGTAATGCCTAACTTTATCATTTTGTTGCTTTCAGCCCGGCTTCAGCATCCTTTCCTTTTGCGCCCGCTCGTCCCTGCATAGGAGCGTTACTGCGCTTGGGCCGTGCTCGTCCGTAATCAGGTAGCCTGTTTTTTTTGCAAGCGCTTGCGAAAATTCGCTGATTTGAGCCTGGCTGGGCATCTCTTCTTTTTCCAAAATCATGTAAGAAGCTCCGACGTGCATGTAGCTTTTTGCCTCGACGTAGTCGGGGTTTGCAAGCGCAATCAATTTTGAAAAGCCATCAACAGCTGCATCGCCCATGTTCAAATTTTTCATCAGCGTCATCCGCAAAACAGTCCTGGTTTTTCCCTTTAGGCTTGCCATAATTTCAAGCGATTCTTCGTATTTTTTCCAAGTGCCGGGCTCCTGGGGCAAGCAAATTTTTTCATGCGAGAACTGGTCGAAAGCTGCAAGCGAAAGGTAAAGCTGGGTCGGAAGCGCCTTTTCATTCGCAAGCTGCTCGAACATTTCCGGCCGCGTGCCGTTGGAAACAAGGAATGTGGTCAGTTTCATTTCATGGAATTCCTTGATTATTTGCGGAAGCTGCGGGTACAGGCAAGGCTCGCCAGCAAGCGAGATTGCGACGTGCTTTGGCTTTTGGCTGTTTTTCCAAACCTTCATGTTAACTTTAGCGTTTCCAGGAAAACCGTTGAGGTTGTGAAGCTGTGCTTTGATTGCCCCCTGGGCAATGTCTTTTGCGCCATCCACTTCTCCAATCCATTGCGCAGAGTAGCTTGCGGGGTCGCGCCAGCAGAACATGCACTTTTGCGTGCAAAACGGCAAGGCTGGCGTGAACTGTACGCAGCACTCGCTTGAAATGCCATAGAATTTGTTCTTGTAGCATTGGCCGCCGTTCAAAATGGCTTTCTTGCACCAGTGGCAGACCTTTACTGCGGAGTGCCTGTGCTTTCCAACCAGTTCGTAGCCTGCTTTTTCCAGCCTTGCAAGCTGCTCTTTGGAAAGCGCAGTTGCTGGTGCGCCGGAGCCCTGTGGCGCGAGCTTAATGGTCATAGAACCAGTTTTGCCAGACAAGATATTTTACCCTTTTCTGGCTTTTCGCTAATGGTGCAAATAATGAAAAAAGAACGGAAAAAGAAAAAGGGGTTTAGAAAGAGAGTGCCCTGCGGTCAACTACCATGACGTCCTTGACGTCAAGCACTGACGAATAGGGAAGCATTGCCTCAACACCCTTGTCTCCAAGCTTTTGCGCCAAGGACGAGTCGGGGTTGGGCTCGATGAGCACGCTTTCAATCTTTCCAGACAGCTCGTTTATGTAAAGGTCAAGAACCCTGCCCAGCTCCTCGCCGTCAGTAGTGATGATCCTTTTTCCTGCAAGTTGTTTTGCAATCGCGAATTTGACCATTTATTTCACCTTCTAAAAAGCAAAAATGATGTTGTATACTTTCCATACGTTTGGAATGTTTAAAAACCCGTTGGGAATGGCTGCTGCTAGAGGCAAAAGCCGTTCGGGCAGTTTTAAATACGCCAAGGCAGTGATTAACCTGTTTTACGCTGCAAGGTGTGTTAATCATGAAAGTTAAGGACGAAGTTCTCACTGTAATTGATGCTCTAAAAAAAGCAGGCTTCACGCCAGTTGACGCGGTGTTTGAAGGCGCAGTCGGGGTAAAGGAAGACACCACGCTTGCGTTCATGGACAAGCTCAACGATGCGCAGATGGTCTCCGGAGTGGTCAGGGTAATCTACACCACCGCAGACAACGGCGTCCGCTTCGTGGAAATACCTGTTGGCGAGCAAAAGGGCGGCGAGCAGGCAGAAGGGCAGTAAGGCTCTGCTCTTTCTTTTCAATTTCTGTTTAGTTTTTTTGTATATTCTTTTGCTGTCTTTTTTTTTGATTTTTTATTTGTTTGGCTCTTTTTTTTGCTTCCATTATTTTGATTTTTCTTTTTTTTCTTCATTTTTTTAAATTTTTTTTGTTTTTTATTCTGTTTTTTTAGCTGATTATCTTATTTGTTCTTTTTTTCTTTCATTTTTTTGTTTTTATTCGTTTTATTTTGGTTTTTTTCTTGTTTTAATCTTCAATTTCTATCTCGGTCTTATTTTTCTTTTCTTTCTTAGCCTTGTCAATGGCAGTTTCAGCCTCGTCAAAGTGCAGGTAAATTGCATCGCCAAGCGCTTGCAGCTTGTCCGCAGCACCCAATGCGTCTGCAATTGACTTTTCCTGAAGTTCCTTCTGCCTCAAAAGCTTCTCAAGTTTGGCGTTCTTTGATTTTTTCACCGGCCCCAAAGCGGCTTTTGAGTAGTATTCGTCAAGGCAGTCGGAGAATTTTTCAAAAGTTTTTTCAGACGCCGGCGTTGCTTTCAAAAACTTGGCCGGTTCGTTTAGCTTGACTGCGGAAAACCCGATTGCAGCGCCCGTTTCGTCATAGTACGCGGTATATTTTTCAGCTGAAACGTATTTTTCAAGCGTCTTTGAGGCTTTTTTTGCTTCGTTAAACTCAACTGCTTTTGCAAAATCCTCAAAATACGTTGGCGAAAGGGCAATCTTTTTTGCAGCGTCCTTTACAGTGGCATTGGCTGGGACATCTGACTTTGCAGTTGCAGCAGATGTTTTTGTTGCAGCTTCTTTTGCAACTTCCTTTCCTTCCGCAGCACCTTCTTTTATTGCCTCAAATATTTTTTCTGTTGCTTTTGAGTCAAACGGGTCAGCGGCTTCTGGCGGAATAGGGTATTGGCCGTTTCTTGCAACAACGCGTTTTCCTTCCTTTTGCTCGTGGTATGCCGCAACCACTTTGTTGTTCTCATCGCAAAGAACCACGTTTCCCTTTGCAAACATCTCAAAGTAAAGCAGGTGGGTTTCTTCCTTTCGCAGCCGAAAGCGCACCAGCCGGTCAAGTGAAACCTGGCAGATTTCCTCAACAACCGCGTTGTTTAGCCGCTTTCGCAAAA
>JBAZHM010000086.1:0-5413 GCA_041652355.1 Candidatus Micrarchaeia archaeon
TTGCCAAGTGACCCCTTCTGATGGAACAGCCAATGGCACTGCAATGAACTCTTCAGCATTCTACACTGCACCCGCATGGACCTCGTCGCGGGGAACGGGCAAGATTTATCTTAACCCCGGCTTGGCGTACGGCTGGGACGGCGCGGGTTGGGCGTATTATTCAGCAACCCATGCAATCATACGCGGGGGAAGCTGGAACAGCGGACCAACAGCAGGGTTATGGAGCCTGTCTTTGAACAACTCCCAGACATATACTGCACCCAACGTCGGGTTTAGGTGCACGAGGTAAAAATATGCACGCTTGCAGACGCAAAGGCCAGGGAGCTACGGAATATTTAGTTATCCTGGGCGCAGTCCTGCTAGTCTCAATCATAGTCGTAAGCGCCGCTTCTTTTCCAACTTCTCAGGCAACAAGCATCAAAAAAGAACAGTCCGAGACATACTGGTCATCGCTTTCCCCACTCCGCATAACCTCTTCAAAAGTAGTTGACGCCAACTTGGTCCTTGCAGTGCAAAACCCTGGCGCCGCACCCGTCCGCCTGGACGGCATCAGGATAGATGGAATTGACTTGCCTATCTACCCGTATTACTCCGGGGACTACTACGGCCAGTCATATTGCTCACGGCCAAACGATAACACGTTGGCTGCAATGACCTGCTCGTTGATTCTTGCAGCAGGCCAGGTCACATATGTTGCCGTACAAGGCGCGGGAGTAATTGACTGCATGGGAAAAGCAGAAATTGAGATACAAAACGTGATGCTGGTTTATTCACCCGGCGACTCAAGCATCACCAACATTGCACTAAGGGGTGACAAGCCAATCATCTCATCCTGCAGCATTCGCACATGCACTGAAGGCTGGGTCAAGGTGCCCGGCAACATATCATTGCTTGTGAACGACTTTTGCATGATGAAGTACGAAGCCAAGAACAACGGCAGCAACTTCGCAGTATCCAACTGGTCTGGCACGCCCTGGGTGGACATCAACCAGACTTACGCTGCTGACCGCTGCTCCGCGCTCGGCGCAGGCTACCACTTAATCAGCGACCGGGAGATGAATGCGGTTTCATCAAATGCAGCTAATACCGCGTCAAACTGGTTCAACGCAACAGCAGGCAACTCAACAGGAAGCCCGTGCTTGTTTGGAGGCCATGCAGAATGCGACTCCACTCAATGCAACGCGGCATTCAACGCATCTTCTGATGACGCTGCGGGATGGTGGAACGGAATAACCAATGCAAGCGTGTCCTCAACCGCAACCTGCCCGTTTGCAGCAGACGAAGCCCGCGGGTTTGAGACTCGGCGAACCATGTACCTTTCCAACGGACAAGTAGTCTGGGACCTTTCCGGCAACGTAAACGAATGGACTTCCGGAACCCTGTTTGAGAACAAGACCGCTTCTGGCGGAAACCTTTACGACGACTCGGACGGAATCACTGGCGGGCAGATGCCATTCCTTACCGGCGCTACAACCGCAGGCTGGTACGAGCTGACTGCGATTACGAACTTCAACTCACTGAATTACTCATATTCACGCGAAGCGCCAGGCTGAAAAGAATAAACAACTAGCCAAGCAACAAGCATACTACGATACTTGACTAGGCTGATTTTATTAGCCCGATTTTTTTTAGCCTCGACTTGATGGCGCCTTTCATTCTCTGGTGCGTTTCTGCAACAAGTTTCAACGGCATCTTCTGGCCGAACTCCTTCCGTAGCTGCTCGTCTTCTTTTGGAAGCCACGGCTCGTAGGCATTTAGGCACTCGCTGCGTGCGTTGTGATAGTGCAACTGTGATTTTTGCATTATGGTTTGAGGAAATGAAAAATCAGAGACAACTCGTGCGTTTTCATCTTGTGCGCAATCATCTTTTGCTTCTCCAGTTCGCACGCATTTATTTCGTGGTTTAACAACTCGTGCCTCTTCCTCTTGGGGACCTTCAATCCCCATTGCTAAATCTGCAGCAGAATCTTCTTCCTCTAGCCCCTGGCTTTCAAGAAAGCTAGTAACTTTGGGGTCAACAATGACGTCGCTTTCGGTGATGGCGCGGACAAGGCGAATCCCCTGGAGGGTCCTCGCTCGGCTGAGGGCGACGTAGGTGTGGCCGTGGACAAAAGGACTTCCTTGTGAAAAGTCAATAACGGTTTTCAGGAGCGTCTGCCCCTGGCACTTGTGGATAGTGAGCGCCCAGGCAAGCTTCAACGGCAACTGGGTAAACTTTCCCCGCACTTTTTTCCCGATTTCTCCAGTGGTTGCATTGTAGGCATACTCATTGTCTTCCCACGTTTCAGGGGCAACGGTCACGGTCTCTCCGGATTGCTTAGTAATTTCAACGTAATCATCAGAAAGTGCAGTTACTCGGCCTAAATCGCCATTGACCCAGCGGCGGGCAAGGTCGTTTTTTATGAACATGATTTTGGCATCAAGCTTAAGGCTCAACTCAAGGCTGGCAGGGCAGCGCTCCTCTTTCCGGATTTGAAACGAACCGGTGCGGTCAGCGTAAAACGTTTCCTCTTTTCCGGAAAGCAAAGCCAGCCGCTGCCTGTTCGCACGGTCAGCTGGCTCGTTTTTGGTTGTAAGAGTAGTAGTCTCATCGTCGTCTTCTTGCGGGATTACACGGGTGTTGATTATTTGTAACGCGTTTTGAAGATCTTTTCTCGTGCGAATTTTGTTAAGCAGGAAGATGAATTCGGGGTCGGAGTGCCGGTAGTACCGAGTCAGCAGCACGTTTTGAATTTCGAGTTCGCGGTAAACCGGAGTTTCGAATACGTAATTCTGCTCCTTTTTCAGTCCAGCTTGTTCTTCGAAGCTATTGATGGGCGGTATTTGGTAGTAGTCGCCAACTAGGATTAATTTCACGCCGCCAAACGGCTTTTGGTTGTTCCTGACTCTTCTTAGGCGGCGGTCGATTTCCTCAAAATCACTCGCTCGCACCATCGAAACCTCATCAATGATAAGGATATCGAGTTTAGTGTAAAGCTCTTTTGGCTGCGAGTCTATTTTTGAAGTGTCATCAGGATGGTTAAAATCAATGCAAAAAAACGAGTGGAGCGTCTGGCCTTCGGCGTTCAATGCTGCAAGGCCGGTAAACGCAGTAATGACAATATTCAAACGCCTGCAATAACGCTGTGCAAACTGCTTTATGAGCGTGGTCTTACCGCTACCTGCCTTGCCGGTGAGAAAGAGGCTTGAAGGGCTTTTAGCAGCCATTAGTTCGAAAAGACCATGCCTGGAAAGAGGCTTTTGAGAGGGAACTGTTTTGCCGATGATTTCATGACGCGAAGAATTGCGATCCGCGTCTTTTGGAAAATCTATTCGAGTATCATTGCCTTTTGCACACCCATCGGCGAATCGAACAAAAACCATGAAACCCAGTCTCCTAAATGAAAGCATCAGAGGGAGTTCTTTAATTGACCGTGAGTAGAATTCCAGTAAATAACCCAGTGGTTTTTGCACAACTAACTGAAGGCGCAATCAAAAGGTAAAACTTCCAGAAACGGAAAAACAACTAAACAAATACGTCGTCTATTATTTATTCAACCATTGTTTTTCGCATCGTATATCGCTATAATTCCTTGAACTCGTCTTGAAGGGCCGGCTTTTTCCTGTTCATAACCTTGATGCGAGCGATGAATTGCTTCAGGTCTGAGAGTTCTTTGCCCAGGCCGTTTTTGATCAGGAGGGTTTTGGCTTGTTTAAGGTAGCCTGCAGCCATGCGGTAGCCGTTCCGGTCGGTCCAGCGCAGGCTGTGCAATGCCAGAAGACGCAGGGCTTTGACGGAGTTTGCCGGTGCTTTTCTCCGCAAGGCCTTTTCGATTATGCGCAATTCCTCGTCGTCATCTTTCGTCAGTTTCGAAAGCAATTTTTCAAGCCCGGCAATGTCCCCATCCATGGCAAGCGCCTGGGCTAGGACCGTCCGTTCGCCGGCGTTTTGAATCCGACCGAGAACAATTTTCCGTTTTTCAGCCCAACCCGCAAGCCCCAGCGATTTCATTTGTTCGTACTTTGCCAAATCCCAGTCTCGGATAAACGCCTCTAGAAGACTATTGAACGCAGCCATGGGTTTGCCTGTGGCTTTTTGGGCTTCCGCGATTTTTGCCTTCAGGTCGCTTACCTCAAAGCCTTTGGCAAAACACAGACCGTTTTCTGCTGTTTGGATGGCTTGGTCGTACTTTTTCTTGCGCAAGTAGTAATCGACCAGCCGTTCGTACGCGTATTCAAAATGGGCTTGACCGGTTTGGATGGCTTCTTTTTCCTTGCCCTGCCTGATTTGCAGGTCCAAAACAAAACCTACCAGTTGACGGCATCTGAAGGGGCGTTCTTTTTCCGGGGTTTTCTCCTCCAAGATTTTTTTAGCGGCTTCTTCTGCCAGCCCGAGACGTTCGGAATCCAGGTTTTCCAAAATCGCATCAAGCAGTTCTCCCTCGAAACCGTACTCGCAGTCAACGGCAGTTTTGATCCATTTTTCAAGCTTCGTTCTGGACTGATCCGGCGCGTGGGGGGTTTTATTGAACGCGACGACCATCTGCCCAGCCGCGTTGGAGAAAACTTCTTCCAACTGCCCTTCAGTGTGCGTGTCATTGACTTTATCGATTATCCCGTACGCTACTGCCTCAAAGCACGAAAGCGCACTTGCCGCATCGTTTTTCTCCAGATATTGCTTGCCTTCATCGACCAGTTCTCCAAGTTCTTCCGCAAGGTCATCGACTTCATCCCAGTCCCAAAAATCACGCCTGCTGAACAACTGGCTTACTTGCCTGCGGAACGCCTCGAAAGAGACGGGCTTGTTCGCAGTCTTGTTGAGTTTTCCATATACCCGCGCGTCTTTCCGGGCAGCGGTTAAGACTAGGTCTGCTAGCTCATTCTTGCTTTTTTTCAACAGCTCGCCTTTGAGGTTTTCCAGTTTTGGGACGTCTTTCTTTTTGTAAAGCCAGTAAAGCAATAGCGCGACCCCGTGCTTGCAGAACAGCTCCCAGTCAAAAGGACAACTGCATTCGCAAGCCAATTCCCCTTCCTCGACCATAACTTTGGTCTTGTAGAGGCGATTGCCTTGAACATGGCCTTCGATTCTCGATGGGCTTACCAGCAGGGCGTCGCGCACGCAGCCGTCCTTGAAATATTCCTTGCCCCTTTGAAAGACTGCGCTGCTGGCGCACGCCCGGACTTGTGATTCGGAAAGTTTTGAAAAATCAAGCATTACTGGCTAACGAAAGTTGGAATGAAAAGGCTTTGCGCTTGGGGGCTGATTGGCAAAGTAGAAGGCGCGTTGGCAAGCCCACCAGTGATCCCCCCCCCCCCCGCTGGAAAAGTGATCAGCCCCACAACAACTTGGTCTCCCCGCCGGCCTTGCTTTTGGTCTGGCTGGTTTGTATTACCAGAGGAAAACCGTTGGTGCTCTTGCCTATTGCTATGCACT
>JBAZHM010000087.1:0-5388 GCA_041652355.1 Candidatus Micrarchaeia archaeon
AGCTGCGGGTACGTCTCGGCAAGCAGGTCCGGCTCGGGGTATGGGGAGTATCCTGAGAGCGAGAATGCCTTCAGGTAAAGGAGTATGAATAGCTCGTCAGCGGCAGCACCCTTGTCAAATGCGTTTGCGTCCGCAACCTCGGTGACTTTGGGAACTGGCACCACGCTAATGGCTTCGCAGAGCTTTCCAAAGGACTTGCGCTTGAAAAAGGAGCCGAACAATGCCCCTGAGGCTTCCTCGAAATTGTCTTCCTTGCAAAGCACGTCGCCTTCCTTGCGTACTATTGTTGAAAGCATTCCAATCAGCGCGGAAAGCACTTCGGGTTTTGTTGAGATTGCCGGGTTTGCCTTCTTTACAACCATCCACTCGGGTGAGTTTGATACCAGGCGAATTCCAGCAGGCGCTTTGCCTGACGCCTTTGGAGCCTCTTGCGAGAATGCGGACTTGAAAAGCAGGTAAATGTAGTAGCTTGTTGCATAGCCGATCTTGCGCTTTTCGATATCTGCTTTCTTTATGTCCTCTGCAGGCACTTTTTCGAACTTGACTGTGGGCATAAGCGCAGACTCTATTGAAGAAACCGACATTGAGGAAAGCAGTTGCCCAAGCTCCGCAGGGTTTTTCGGCTTCTTGGCGCTCTTTGCAAAATAAGCATCAATGGCCTTGCGGTCAATAGGCGCGTAGTCAAAGATGTTTTCAGCAAGGGCTCGGCGTGCATTGGAAAGCATTGCGCCAAGCTCTTGTTTGCTTGCAACTTTTGCAGTGTATGCGTACTGCTTTCCAGAAAAGTCAGCTTCAAACATTACTGCGCCGTTTTCCAATGCCATAAAAACACCCGTTGAACAAAGAAATGAAAATTAACAGAAAATATTGCAATTAAAAATCATTAGAAAAAAGAAAAATAAAAAAATGAGGGAAAAAGCCGTTTCAGGCCTTTTTTGCTTCCGCAGCCTTTGATGCCTGCTGCTTTGCAGCTGCATTTCCGACGTTGGTCTTTGGCACGTACGTGCCGCCTGCAAACTTGGTTTTGCATGATGCGCACTCAAAAAGCGCAGTTGAGATGCGGCTGACCTTGTGCTTTCCGCAGCCCGGGCACTCGTGCTTTGCTTTTTGTGCGGCCTTGATCTTGCTTTCCTGCTTGCGAATTTTTACTCCGTAATGCGAACCCATTTTCAACACCTTAAATGTATTTTAGCAACTCCTTTCTCTTGGAAAGGGTTATGTCAATCATCTTGTCAAACTCGGCTGATGAGAATCCCGCCCTGCCGCTTTTTTGCGAAGCGCAGAGCATGTCGTCGCCGCAGCTTGCCAAAGTGACCCGGCCAGAAGACGAGACTTCCTCTTCCTCGCGTGCGTCAAGCAGGATTGTGTCTGCGACCTTTTCAAAAGTGCATGAAAGCACGTCGCGTGCAATCGGGAGCGCGTCCTTGCGCTCTTCGCGCACAAGCTTGCCGTCCTCGTACTTTGGCACCTTGGCGTTGCGCAAAGCAGCCATTGATGCAAGGTATGCAGCGTCAGTGAGGTTTCCCGAGTGGTCGATTATGAAAAGGTCAACGAATACTCCGAGGACCTTTCCTTCTTCCAAGAAAAGCTTGCCCAAGTCAATGCATTCTGCAGAGCGGATGCCGCGGTCCACTACGCGTGCAAGCTCGATGCTGCGCTCGTCCGGCGGTCCGGCGCAAAATTCCGGGTGTGCGATTGGGGAAAATTCCGCGTTGAACATTATTACTCCCTGGTTTGGCCTGTCGCCAAACGGGGTTGCAACGTCAAGCTTGAGCCCGGCAATGACTTTGGTGTCTCCCACCTGTGCCATTGCGCTGCCTTCGCAGTTTTCGTAGACGTTCTTTTCAACTGTAATCGGCCTATAGTCCAGCATTCCCCTGCCGTCTGTGCGCGTGTTTTTTTTCATCAAGTCAAGCACGTATGCCTGTTTGACTTCGTCAGTTATCATATTTTTTCACCAGATAATCTTCAAATTATTCAATCAGGCCGTCTCTTGCAAGTCGTCCTCTCCTGCAGCTGCTGCGCCGTACTTTGTAGCAAGCGCCTCAATCTGCAGCTCGTGCACCTTTGCCGAAGCAACGCGTGCAAGCTCTATTCCGTCCATGACCTGCTTTTTTGTAAGCATGCCATCCATCTGGAACAGCAAAATATCTCCGTTGCGTGGAGAAAAAATCACGGGCATGTCGGACTGGCCGAGGTTGTCTTCGGTCTTGTCCAAGTCAGCGACAAGGACCCCGTCAACCTTTCCAACTGAAACTCCGCACGGGATGTCCCTCATGGGGATTCCTGCGTCAGCAAGCGCAAGGGATGCTGCAACGATTCCAGCAACGCGTGTGCCGCCGTCGCTTTGCAAGACTTCGATGTTGATGTCGATCATGGTCTTTGGGAATTGCTCCGTAAGGATTGCGTTCTCAAAAACGTGCTTTGCAACTTTCCCGATTTCAATTGCCCTGCGGTTGGGGCCGAATCTCCCGTGCTCTTCAAGGGACGAGAAGGGCACCATTGCGTACCTGCAGTTGATGATCGCCTTGTTTGGGTTCATGTTGTGCTTTGGGAATACCTCGCGCGGTCCGTAGACTCCTGCAAGGATGCGGTTCTTCCCCCACTCGATGAGTGCGGAGCCCGCAGCTTTTTTGAGAACTCCAACAGTAATCTTTAAGCTGCGCAAGTCCTCGGGCTTGCGGCCGTCGTTTCTAATGCCGTTTTCGATGAGCTTTTTGGGAACTTTTCCTGCGCTCATTGCGGCTGTTTCTTCTTCTGCCATTTTCAAATCACCATTCAAAAATAATTTTAGTAAGTCTCAGCGGGCTGTTCCTGCTGGGGTCCCTGCTGCACGGGCGGTTTCTGCGGGCCGTGGTTTACCGGCGAGTTCTTCGACTCGGTTTCCAAAAGCTCCTTGATGCGGTCAGTAAGCCCGCTTGTGTGCGCTTCGCTTGAAATCTTAAGCAGTGCCATCACAGAAAGTGCGATGTCCCCGTTCTTTACGTAAATCCTGCCGTTCTTTCCAACGAAGATGTCCGAGCCGGTGTATTCCTTTATGAGCGCGAGCATGCTTCCGTTGCGCCCGATCACTCGGGGCACTTTCACGCTTTCAATCTCGATGAGCCTTCCTGCGTAGAGCTTGCGCGGCTCAACAAGCTGTGCGGTGTGGACTTCATCCACCATGCGCACCTTTGCCGAAACCACGTCCCCGACCTGGAACGTCTCGCGGATGTCGCGTGCAGAGATTGACGAGGGGAACGGGGCGTTGATGTCAACTTCGTACCCTGAAAACCTCTCCTCGCTTATGATGCCGATTATGTAGTCGCCAATGCGCGGAAGGTAGTGTCCCTTAAGCGGGATTATTTTGTCTCCTGATTTTAGGCTGAGCACGGACACGTATGTCTTGCCGCCATCTATATAGCACCCGTCCATCCTTCGCGGAGTTGTAGCCGCAAGGGCGCCGGGCAATACCAATTGCTTTTCCATTTATTGCACCTTTTTCAAATCAAAATGATTTCTGTACTAGCAGACTTTTTTTCATCTTTCCACAAGGCGCGTCTGCACCGCACCCTGCGTCAGGCCGTTGAGCCTGTCGTACACTTCAGTCTGGATTGCTGCCGGGATTTCAATCATCGCAACAAGCGACCCGTCCGAGGCGTACTCTTCCTTCATTATCCCGTATTCCTTCAGTGTCGAATAGCAGCGGTGCACGAAATTTGCCGGCACCTTTATTGCCACTTTCACCGAAGCAGTTGAAATGGGTATTATCTCCCGAAGTTCCTCGATGATTTTTCCTACCTGCTCTTCTGCTGTCTTGAACGGTTCGATGTGAACCCGCGCCTGGTCCATCGCAGCCTCAATCCTTGCAGGCGGGTGCGGGGCCTTGGTGCGCGGGTCGATTACCGAACGCGCTATGATTGCGATAATCTTAACCCTCTTTTCTTCCATCAGCTTTCGGCGCTGGTCCGTTGTGATTTGCAGCTCGCCATCGCGGAAGATGATGTCTGCGATTGCGCGGACGTCTTCCGTCCCGAAGGCCTTCTTGAGCGCAGCGCCAGTATGCCGCTCGCCTTTGTTGCCGTTCTTGAAGACTTCCTCGAAAACAAGCACGTTGTCAAGTTCCTTCTTTGCGCCCGTCTTGTACTCGTAGCCCTTCTTTGGGTCTACGAGAATTTCGAAAGTCTCGCCGGCCTTTTCCAGGCGCGCAATTATCGTGTTTTCAATGTGGGACATGAGTCCTTATCTCTGGTGTTACTTTGCATCTGCAAGGAACTTTGCGACTTCATCAGCTGAAAGGTCGCGCGATTTCCTGCTTTTTGATTCTACTATTGAAACGTCAATTACCTGTGCAGAAAGCTTGTCCTCAGTGACTTTCTTAAGTGCCTTGAGCGCAAGCTTGATTGCCTCGTCCATTGGCATGCCGTCTTTGTATTCCTTTTCAAAGAACTGCTCCACGCCTTTCTTTCCGCTCCCGATTGCGGTTGCTTTGTACTCAAAGATTGCGCCAGACGGGTCGGTCTCAAAAAGCCTTGGGCCTGAAGTTCCCACTCCTGCAAGCAAAAGCGACACGCCGTAGGGCCGCACTCCTGCAACTTGCGTGAAGAATTGTATGTGGTCTCCGACCTGCTTTGAGAGGTACTCTACTGAGATTTCCTCGTCGTAAGTGAGCTTGTGCTTTTGCGCCTCAAGCCGGGCCAGGTCAACGAGCTTTCTTGCATCAGCAACGAGTCCGGAAGAGGATGCGAGGATGTGGTTGTCTATTGAGAAAATCTTCTCGTGCGAGTCGCCTACAATCAATGACGAGGAGATGCGCTTGTGCGCAACCATCGCAACGCCGTCCTTGCAGACGATTCCTATGCTTGTGCTTCCTGTCTTTACTGCCTCGCGTGCATACTCGACCTGGAAAAGCCTTCCGTCAGGCGAGAACACAGTTATTGCGCGGTCGTATTGGGACTGCTGGGGAGGATACATATTCAACCACTCCTTACTTTTAATCGAAATTTACTTTCTGCATGAGCCAAGCCGCATAGCGCGTCTTGCCTGCAACTAAAAAACTTAACAACAAAGCGCCTTTCGGCGAAGTCTTGTTTCCTTTCACTTTCTACATATAAACAGTGCAAAATCCCATTTATAATAGTGCGGCATGGGCGATGGTGGAGGCAATTTTTGTAAAGAATCTCATAAATAGCATGGGCACCATAAGTATTGCATGCTTCTTTTGAAAAACTGCAAAGTCCTGGTGCAGGATACCCTTGTTGAATGCAATATCTCAGCCGACCCAGAGACGGGCATGCTGAAGAAAATTTCGCGCTCCGACATTCTTGGAAGCTTCAGCAAGACCATCAACTGCACGGGGCTGGTTGCGCTTCCAGGAATGGTGGACCCGCACGTTCATTTCCGCGACCC
>JBAZHM010000088.1:0-5343 GCA_041652355.1 Candidatus Micrarchaeia archaeon
CACAAACGGCTTGGATTCATCAGCTGCAACATGCTGCTGCACGGGTTTGACAGGCTTTTGCGGTTGAACGGATTGCTCAACTGCAGCAGCTGCCTTTGCTGCTTTGGATGCACTGTGGACAGGAAGGCCTATTGTAAGCATGCGAGGTGAATTAACAAAAAAGTACACTTTCATGATTCCAAAAGTAACAAGGACAATAATCATTGAAAGAAGCGGCATCAGGCCCTGCAAAAAGAACAACCCGAAGACATACTCTCCAGCGCATGCAATCACCATTATTATGAAGCCTAAAATTGCAGAAATCCCAAGCTTGGCGTCCTTGTCAAGGATGCGGATATCAGGATAGGTGATACGCACAAGAAGATAGCCGATGCTGCCTGCTCCGAAGAAGTAGAATAGGTAATAGATTATGCCGATTGCAAAGCTTATGTCCATCCAGATTCTTTCCCCATTGGGCCTATGCGGATTATTGACTCAATAATGTGAATAAATCAATTTGCCGGACTATAAAAGAAGTGTGTTCGCACCCTAACAGCTGAACCAAAAACCCAATGCTTGGGGATGTTTTGCCATGCGCGGAAAAATAGAGCGTTTAAATATCACAAAAGAGTAAGAGCTGGGAGGCAGAATGGAAATACCTTCATTATATGATGTCATCGTAATTGCAGTAATTTCCATCGCCATGGCGTTCATTCTCTTTCCAATAGTATTTTTCATGGCATACTACTATGAAAAGCTTGAAAAAAAGAGCCCGAAAACGCCAAAGATTTTGCTTATGCTTTTCTGCACAATA
The DNA here is from genome assembly GCA_041652355.1 of Candidatus Micrarchaeia archaeon. GTDB lineage: Archaea > Micrarchaeota > Micrarchaeia > Norongarragalinales > CAINOH01 > CAINOH01. Next base: position 794 of record JBAZHM010000088.1, read on the forward strand.
CTTGGCACGCTTATTGCAGTGGTACTTGGTTACTTATACCTGAAATACTCCTTCTTTCCATACGCATTCCCCATAGGATAAAGGGGATTGGCGCGCAAAAACAAAAAAGGAAAGCCAGATGCTCAAGATACTTGCCTGCACATTTATGCTAATTGACCATGCAGGCGCGCTTTTATTTCCGCAATATGAAATCCTGCGAATAATTGGCAGGCTCTCGCTTCCAATCTTTGCATACCTTGTTGCAGTAAGCTTTGAAAAAACAAGCAACCGTAAAAAATATCTTGAGCGGCTGATTTTGTTTGCAATAGTATCGCAGATTCCGTTTTATCTTGCATTCGGCACGCGGCTTAACATAATGTTTACACTCAGCTTTGCTGTTGCGTACCTTTTGGCTTTTGAAAAACGGGGTTTTACGGCCCAAATGCTTGGTCTTGGCGCGGTGTGCATCGCTGCCGAGCTGTTACGGGCGGACTACGGATTTTACGGAGTGCTTTTGGTGCTTGTTTTCCACTTCTTGCGCAGCAGGCTCGCATTGTGTGCAGCGTCAGTTGCTGCAGCATCCGTTGCTTTTGACGTGCTCGTTAACATGCGGTTCTTTCAAATTTTTTGCGTGCTTGCGCTTCCAATTATATTCTGGCTTAAGTTGCCAAGGCTCAAGGTGAACAAATACGCGTATTACTTGTTCTACCCCGGGCACATTTTCGCACTGTGGATTGTTTCTAAAGCAATCTGAAAATCAGTCGCGGCAGTAGCGCACTGCAAGCACTGCGGAAAGAACCAGCACGAGCATGAGCGCAGCAATAGGCATGTTGTCAACTGGCACGCTTGGGACTGAAAGCGGGGAAGAGGTTGAATAAGGCGACGAGCCATACTGGTTTCCATAGCCCAGGTAATTGCTGCTTGCAACACCCTTGACGCCATTGTCCGTTCCTATGAAGCTCATGCCTTTTGACGCCATGTCACTGTTGAGGTTGAGCGACTGGCCGTTGATTGCCTTGAACAGGCCGGTAAGCGAATCAAAGCTGAACATGCCATTCTGGCCCTTGGCTGCAAGAAGAGTCGCAATTTCTTTGAACCCGTCCGGCCCGGATACGGAAATTTGCGGGTAGCCGGTGTTTGCATTCGTGCCAAACCCAATCTGGAACGTGCCTTTCTCAGTTGGAACAGTGATAGTAGTGCCGTCTGAAGATATCGTGCCGGTGATCAAGTATTCCTTGCACGTGGACGTGTTCTTGTCGCAGATTTTTAACACGTCCTTTCCAGCTGCGTTCTTTGTGAAGTAGTAAATGTGGTCTGCAGTCTCAAGCATCTGCAGCCCGCCAGTTCCTTGGATTTGCGCAAGCGCGGCGTTGAAAGCATCAACAGCAGCCTCATTGCCTGGCTTTGCAGTAAGACCGTCGATGCGGATTGCGTTGTCAGTGCCGTTCGAATTCACGTTCGTTGCAGGAGTTACGGTTATGCCTGAAATTGCCGCTGCATCTGCTTCTGCAAGGATGTAAAGCGCTGTGACAAGCCGGTTGTTTGCGCGGTCGTATTCGATGCGGCCGTTCTTGAATATTATAGCGCTAAGGGTGCCAACATCTTCCTCACTATAGCTTGTGCCTGAAGAGTAACCTGAGATAGACACCTTGGCGTTTCCTTTAATGTTCAGCAACGCAGAGCCATATGCATCGGATGTTGACAGGGTGTCGCTGCTTTCAGCAGTGGTGATTGCGTCCTCTGAAGGCGAAGTCAGCTCGGTTCCAACTTTGCTGACTGTTTCAGTAAGCAAACCGGATTCTTTGTCAGCTTCAGTTACCTTGGTGTCGTTTTCATTGTATGCAACCCCGCCAATCTCAAGGTATCCTGGAGCAAGAACCGTAAGCTTCTTTACCTGTTCTTTGGTCCCGCTTGTGAAAATGAACCGTATCGGCTTGCCTTTTTCAAAGAACGCTATGCCATTGGATGTCTTGACTGCAGACACTTCGCCCATCACGGTGCTTATGTCTCCTCCGGAGATTGATTTTCCTGAAAGGCTTGCAAGCTCACTGGTAAGGCATTCCGATGCGGAACAGCCAGGCAACGCAATCATGCGCGCATTCGTGCCAGCTTGAAATATATTCGAGTCAGCGCTGCAAGTCATGTACGAAGAAATCAGCACGTTGGGAATAACGGTTTTTGCGATGTCCTGCATTAAAGTTGACATTAGTGCGCGGTCGCGGTCGGAAAGCTGCGTCTTCTGCCCGGTTGCCTTGTCCAAAAGGTAGGTACCAGAATCAGTCTGGCAGATTGCAACTGAACCGCCATCCTCGCACTTCCTAAAGCACCCGCCGTTTTCCAATGCACTGTAAACCCCCAAGCTGACTTCGGTTGCACCATCAAGGTGAAGGTAATAAAGTTCGGAAGGTCGCACCATGCCAGTCTGGCCTTGCATAATCATGCGCGTGTTGATGATTTCAGTCATGCCGTCCAAACTAAGGGTTGAGCCTACGCCTTTGAGTGCGTCACCAAAGCTCATGTTGCCCAGTATCTTGGATGATGAAAGGGGGCTGAGCTTTTGCGTAAGTGAAGCAAGCGAGTTCTTGGGCTTCTTGTCAAGCTCCTGGTATGCTGCAAACGAATAGCCAGTGTCCTTGCAAGTCTGCGTGTAGCGGAAGCCGTCCCCAGCAGCATACTGCTTTACCATGTCAAACGGGCTTATGTAGCTCATTGCGGTTATTGCGCCACGGAAGTATTGGTTCCAAGGCCCGGAACCGCGGCCAGTAAGGGTGCGCAAAAGATTGTTCTGTGAAATTGTACCAAGGTTATTTACCATCCCTATTTGCGCGACATTGCTAATCTGCGAAGCTGCAGTTGCAGCGGCATATAAGGTAATTTTGTTGTTCACAACAGAATCCTGGCACACTTCGCTTGTGGAGTAGTGGACGGGGTCGATGAAATTCTCTATGTAAATGTCAAGGGTAAGGATGCGCGCAATCGGGATGAACGCCTCGTTGGGCGACTTTATCAGCTTCCATGCAAGAACAGGCCCAAGTGTGGCAAGGACTGCGTAATAATCCGCTCCGAAAGTATTCTTGTTCAGATTCGCACCAAGAGTCATGTTACTTATGTAGAGAGGCATGCGCGCGTACTTGGGATCGTCGCTTACATCCTCAAAAACAGTGGCGTCGGATTCCCCATCCCAGCTTGATGCAACACGCCACTTTCCTGCCTCAAACTCTATGCTTGTAGAGGATTCAGAAGCACCAATATATGTTGACTCTTTGTAAGGCGAGTTGATGAATATCGCAGGCCCCATGCCAAATGCCTCACGGGGGACTCCGCTGCCTAGAAGAGAGGCAACCTGCTCAAGAACTACACCCCCAAGCGCCCAGTTTGTGGAGTCGCGGAACTCTTTGAGCACGTCGTTTCGGTTGACCATAATCTGCAGGTAGTTGTCTGCAAGCCGCTTGTCAGTGCTTTGAAGCGTGAAGTCTTTTGTAACAGACAGGCCAAAACGGCCGTAACCAAGCCACAAAAAGCCTAGGACAAAATTGTTCATTGCCTTGCTTTGCACAAGCTGGAATACCTTGTCAAGCTTGTTCTTTTCAGTTGTAAGCGTAAGGGTGTTGACGCGCTTTTGAGAAATCTTGTCAAGTTCTAGCTGTTGATGTATCAGTCGAGAAGATTGTGAATCGCCAATGTCAAACGCTTTTGCGATATTATCAGATTTTCCCTCTAATGCTGCTCCAAGTGCTAGCTCTAATTTTTCGTCGAAAGTACCAGTGACTGTTCGCGATGCAGATCCAAACTTGGTTGGGTCCGCCCAATCAGCGCTAAAAATATCAACCTTAAGCTGTTTATTAAGCTCGGTTGCCACCCCGCTTTCGCTTAACGAACTATATAGATTCTCTCGTTGTGACTGAATAGACTTGATAACATCTGCGGGCTTGCCTGCAGCTATTGCCGCATCTAAATTATTATCAACCTGTGTAAGAAGCGTAAGTGTTTCTTTGGGATTTGGCTTGGTGGTGGAGAGAAGGTAATAAGCCTGCTTTTGTTCAGCAGTTCCCTGTTGCATTATAGTATACCAAGTATTTGGATTAATTGCTGCGGCATTTTCACTGACTTCTGCCTTCATCTTTGCAAGATCGGCCTGGTCTGAAATCTGGTCCGCAACATCGTCTTTTTTCACCCACATGAAGCCGGTCTCAAGGATGCTGAGCGAAGTGTCAAGGAAAAGAATCTGCTTTACTGCGCCCAAGAAGCGCTGGTAGCGCAGCGGCACTACGATGCTGCTTCCGCCGTTGAGCGCAATCACAGCCTGCGTGTTTGATGAGGTCAGGTGCTGGTTTGAATTCAGGGTGGAAGAGGAGCGGTCAAAGCCTACGTAAAGGTCGCGGTCAAGCTGGCCTGCGTAAGATACGCGGCCTTGCACGAATGAGTCATCAAGAAGGCAGGACTCTTCCTTGCCGTTGATATCCTCAAGTGAAAGAACCTCGCTTAGCGCAAGGGTCTTGTTGTTTGGAAGCTTGATTTTGTAATTGGTGTATGCTGGAGCCTCCACTTTGGAAAGCGCAGAAGTACCAAGA
>JBAZHM010000089.1:0-5178 GCA_041652355.1 Candidatus Micrarchaeia archaeon
TTGTCACGTGGTTATGCTGAATATACGTGCCTTCCCAGCACCACGAGCTTCCGCAGGAGGTTACGTATGAGGGGAAGGAATTTACGTTCAAATTCAGTGACTGGAAGAAAAATAGCTGCAGGAACAGGCCCCACGCCATCGAAAGCACTACTGCGCAAAGAAGCGCGTTGCGCATGTTTTTGGAAATTTCTCGCTTTGCAAAGAATTGCCGCGCGGTCAATCCAACTGCAAGGAATGCCAAAAACACCATGCTTTTTGCAGTAGCGTTGCCTTCAGTAAACAACCGGACTACTGCGTGCAACAGCGTCATGACTGTTGGAAAAAGCAGCGCAGCTATGATTGCAAGCCACAATACAAGCGCAAGCAGTATTGACTCTTTTTGTTTCATGCAAGATTCACTAATATAGTATCTGTGATGGATTGTTTAAAAGCAAAAAGCATCCTGCAAATTCCATTCGAAAAGCAATGCTAAAAGCCTTAACGCTGGACAAGGGAATACGCTTCCAAAAGCTTGGACGTGCTCTTTTCAATTGAAAGGCCCTCTGCAGTCCTGCGCGCTGCCTTTGACAACGACCTGCTTTTTGCAGCGGATGCGTTGATTGCCTCAGAAAGCTTGGCTGCGCAGCTTGAAACATCATGCGGCTCGAAAAGGTAGCCATTATACCCTTCCTTGACCGTCTCGGGTATTGCAAGGCTGTTGGCTCCAACAGCAGGGGTGCCGCAGGACATCGCCTCAAGCATTGCAAGACCCTGGGTTTCAAAAGTGGATGCGGTCACGAACACGTCAGCTGAAGAATAGAAAAAGGGAAGCTCGTACGGCCTGCAAAAACCAGTCATTACCGTGCGGTCCTTCAAGCCAAGGTCCTGCACAAGTTTCTTCACTGAGGCAAAAGCCGGGCCGTCGCCGGTGATTACAAGCTTGAACTCCTCTCCATCATCCTTGAGTGTTTTGCACGCGCGCACAATCAAGTCTACGTTCTTTTCAAAGCTCAGGCGGCCTGCGGAAATGATGATTTTTTCATCTGGCTTGATTCCCAAAATCTTGCGCATGGCTGTCTGGTCGACTTTTGGCGAGAATTTTGCAGTGTCAACCCCGTTTGGAACCCGGAACGTGCCATCAACTCCATGGTCGTCTAGAATGTCGCACACTACCTTGGTTGGCGCAGTAACAAGCTGAAAGGGCGAGTAGAACGCCTTTATCGAAGCCCATAGGAGCTTGTCTGCAAGAAAGCGCGCAACCGGGTTTTTTCGAGTGTAATATTTTGCCGCAATTGGCACCATGGTATGGAACGTGCCAACAAGGGGCAAGTTCAAGTCGTGCGCTGCTTTGATTGACGCAAGGCCCATTGTTGTGATTGCGTGGCTATGGATTATGTCAAGCTTGGCTTTGCGCGCCTTTGAAGTAAGCATGTAAGGAAAGATTGCAAGCCGGTACTGCGGGTATGGCGGAAATGCAACGGAGTCGTAAAAATACACCTGCTTGTCCGAAGTGTCCGCGCCAACAGGGCGAGAGGCGAAGATATACACTTTATCCCCGCGGCGCTCAAGCTCCTTGCGATAAGTCATCATGGAACTGACTACGCCATCAACATTAGGAAAATACGTGTCGGAAAAGAAACCGATTCGCATATTGCAATCAACAGCAGTAATAATGATTTTAGGGCTTTTTAGGGTGATGCTGGCAAAAAAGCAATCAGACTTCGTGCACGCTTCCAGGCTCCGGAGCGATTGCGTCAAAACCCCGCTGCTTGAGCTGCTCGGCAAAAGTAAAGCACGACTCCGCCTCACCGTGCATGCAAAACACTTTTTCGGGATTAATCTGCTCTACGTAGTCAAAAAGCTCGTCGCGGCCGGCGTGTGCGGAAAAATCATAAGTGCGAACTTCAGCGTTGACTTTGAACGGCTTTCCGTCTATTCGCAGCACCCCGGTTTCCACAAGCTTGCGTCCATTTGTTCCGGGAACTTGGAAACCGGTTAGGAAAATCTTGAGCTTGCCTGTTTTTGAAAGCCGCTTTATGTAGGACAGAATAGGACCGCCTTCGAGCATGCCTGCGGTTGCGACTATGATGCAAGGCGAGTTTTCGCCGATTCTCCTGCGCTTTTCCTCGGAAACAAAGTGCACCATCTTCACTGCCTCGCGGAAAGAGCGCGCGTCGCGCATGTAGGAAGAATAATCCATCGCAAGCTGGGTTGCGGACTGCGCCATGCCATCAAGGTAAACCTGGGCTTTGATGTTGTTGTCGCGAAGAATCATCAGCATCTCCTGCGTGCGGCCAACTGCAAACGAGGGGACTAGCACTGAAAACCCGTCAGCAAGCGCGTTGCGCACATCTGAACAGAACTGCTTTTCAAGGGTTGGCCTGTCAGGATGCTCGCGAAGGGCGTAAGTGCTTTCCACAAGAAGGGTGCCGATTTCGTCCGAGGGTATGTCCGCTCCAAGGTGCATCTTGCTTTGCACAAGCTTTATGTCGCCTGAGTATAGCAGGGGCTTTTCATTTCCTTTTGGCCGGATGAGCGCCTGCGCGCTTCCAAGAACGTGCCCTGCGTCCAAAAGCTCAAGTTCGGTCCCGTCAAAAAACTCGTACGGCCTGCGGTAGCCCATTGCATGGCAATAGCGCGGCAGGTTTCTCAGGTCACGAACGCCAAAGTACGGCCACTGCTTTTTTGACTCCATGATTTTAATCGTGTCCTCAAGAAGGAACGAAATCAGCGGCTCCGACGGGGGAGTGCACATGTAGGGCGTCTTGCTGTTGTTTGAAGAGAAAAATCGCGGAAGAAAACCCGAGTGGTCCAAATGGCAGTGCGACACAACTACTGCGTCTGCATGCAAAGGCTCGGGTGTGGGAAATGCGGTTTCCCTTCCTGCAAACTTTATTCCAGCATCAAGGAGCAATTCCAATTCGCCGGTTGTTACGCGCACGCAGCTGCGGCCGACTTCGCGCGCTGCGCCCAAGAATTCAAGTTTCAAAGTTTATCAATTCCGTATGTCCGTAAATTATGTCCGTAAAATTACGTATGATTTATGTATGCAGAACGGGATGCAAAAATAAAAAGAGATTGAATGAACAAGGCTGCTAAAGAATTTGCTAAAAGGAACGGACAGCACGCACGTTATCCGCCTTCCATTTATTTTTTAGGTACTGAATACTATTAGTGAAGTCTTGTTCCCATGCATTGTCTGCACTGGCCTCTGACGAACTCCAATAGTATTGACCAACAAAGCCGCCAATAGCTACACGATTTAAATACAATTTATTTAACTCGTCTTGTGACGGTAGGAACCAGTCACTGTAGCCATTCATTGTTACGCCATGAAACTGAGCTGCATCATACGACCGCGTACAATCACCGCCCGCAATTATATCATGAGTATTCTGATGACCAGTACCTATTGCAGTCCCGTCGGCTCCGGCTATTGCTGTTCCAAAGCAACCCCAACCATATTCTGCACTTAAGTCGCTTGTTGCGGCGATTAACCCATGTTGTTCTCCTGCCACAAAACCAGTATCTCCCTGTTGTAAGAGGTATGCTATTTTTCCGCCTTGGTAACTGTCTCCAATAGACAGGTCACTTGAACACCTACCAATTAACGACTGACTACCCTGCTGACGGATACCAGCGATTGAACCTTGTGTATAGGTGAAGGATACTACCTTGAACTCGAATGCGCTTCCGGTCTTTGCTGTGCCTGTTGAATAGCACGGATTTATTGAAGAATTTGTGATGTTAGCAGCTGAAAGTTGAGTGAGGACTGTTTCCTCTCCCGCATTAAACACTCGATTAGGTGTCATAATAGTCCGACTGTTTCCTGCGCCGTCCTGCACCTCAACTGAGGTAAGGTAAATTTTTTCAGTTAATTTGTTTGAAACTGTAAACGAAAAGGTGCTGTTGCTTACTTTGGCAACGGAAATCGCAAACGGCGTTGTGCCAGACCAGTATGACTTTGATTGCTGTTCCTTTGTCGAACTTCCACTTGATGGGAAGCTGCCTAGAAGGCTCACAATAACTAATGAAACCATCAGCACTGCGCCTAGGATGACTAGGTATTCAGTTGAGCCTTGGGCTTTCATATTTTTCATTATCTCACAAGTCAATTGAAAATTTAATCCCTGATGCATCTTACAGACTTGCTGCGTGCACGGTTATGGTAACCTGTGTTTGCAGCGCTAGTGCCAAAGAACAGGTAGGCCGCGCTTGTGCCACTAACTGAACTGCCCCAATAATTGCCATCACTGCCCGCGTAATCAAGAGTCCCGTCACTACTACTGCGGCGTCCAGTTGCAGGCAGTTTCAAGGAAGAAGCGTACGCACCATCGCGGTTCGTCCAACTGCCCGCAGTAATTTCAGCCTGCCATTCGGTTATTGTTGGCAAACGCCATCCCAAAGGACAGGGGTTGTTTATTCCGCCTGCGCCTTGCCATAAGCTGTCGTTTTGTGTAGCACGCCAGTCATATGGACTGTTTGGTGCAATGATAAAATTGCTGTGACCAGGATTATTGGTAACGGATAAAGTTGCGGTTGTTGCACTGGTGCGGTTTTGGTGGCCGTCATCCAACCGACCCCATTGGAACAAATCGCCGTAAGCTGCTGCGTCATTATACGCAGTAGCAACTTGGCTTGCTCCCAGGTTCCTGTCCAGCCAGTACCGGTCTGCTTGTGATAGCACTACGCCATAAGTGACTTGGATGCCGCGATAAGTGAAGGTGACCGTATCCACACCGCACTTGCCAACTAATGGCTGTACGCCCTGCTGGCGAATACTTGCTATTGAACCTTGAGTATAGACGAACGCCACAACCTTGAATTCGTACATGCTTCCTACTGCCTTGCCATTGCACGGATTGTTCCTGCTGAAAGAAATATTCGAGAGAATTATCTCTTCTCCTGCGTTGAAAACTTGATTAGGTGTCATGATGGTGCCGGTGTTTCCGAAACCATCCTGCACTTCAATCGCAGTAAGGTAAACCCTCTCCGTAAGCTTATTTGAAACAGACAATGATATTGTGCTCGCACTTACTTTGGAAGTTGAAATTGCAAACGGCGTTGTTCCCGACCAGTATGACTTTGATTGCTGTTCCTTTGTCGAACTTCCACTTGATGGGAAGCTGCCTAGAAGGCTCACAATAACTAATGAAACCATCAGCACTGCGCCTAGGATGACTAGGTATTCAGTTGAGC
>JBAZHM010000090.1:0-5098 GCA_041652355.1 Candidatus Micrarchaeia archaeon
GAGCGATTCCTTACCTACCTGGACTGCGCGGTAGCAGTGTTTGGGGGAATAGGCATAGCACTGGCGTTGCAATGGGCAGAGAATTCGAAAACAAAAGAAAAGGAACAGGCGTAAAAAGATGGCACTAAAGCACAAGCAAAAAGCAACCCGGCAAACGCCTAAGGAAAAGCTGCTGAAAAAAGTGCATAAAACCGGTGAAAAAAAGAAAACGCGGGCCGTGCACCCGGACTCGGAATATGCATACGACCAAATTTGCGAAAGCTGGAATGAGAATAGGCAAAGGCCATTTTTGCCAGTGGCGTTTTTTGTTGAGGAATTCCAAAAAAGATTTCCAAGAAGCGTCGGCACCCTTTCGCACGCAAAGATTCTTGACGCGGGATGCGGAAATGCAAGAAACGCCATCTGGCTTTGCGAAAAATTCCCAAACGCAGGGGTATTCTGCTGCGACATCTCGCAAGGCATGCTAAAGGAAGCAAGCAAAAACATCGTGGCAGCATGCAAAGGCCACTCATGCATTCTTTCAAAATCCCCAGTTGAACGCCTCGCCTACCCTGCAAAAGAATTCGACGCGGTGCTTTCAACTGCAGTGCTGCACCACTTGCCATCCAGGCAAAGCCGGGCAAATGCAATGCTGGAAATGTTCCGAGTTCTCAAGGATGACGGTTTTGCGTTTGTCACGGTGTGGAGCAACCCAAAGGAAAAGCCAGGCAGTGACCGGAATGTCGAGTTTCCTTCAAAGAACGGGAAAAAAATAAAGCGATTTTACCATTTCTTTTCAAGGCGCGAGCTTGAAGGTTTTGCAAAAAAGTCCGGGTTTGAGATTGCGGAGATTTTCTTGGAAGCTGGAGGAAAAAAAGCCAGCTTGGAAAACAAGTCAAAGGCACGCAACTTGTGCATGGTCCTGCAAAAGCCTAGCGGAAAAATAATCAGAAACTTGCAGGCAGGGCGAATACAATGAACATAAGACCAAAACACAAGCGAATTGCCAAGGCAATCCTTTCGGTTATGCTGGGGCTTGCGTTCATAGGCATATTGTGGATTGTGCTTTCTGCGCTGTTTTCTGCAGCACCTCCAATAAACTACGTAACTTCCTGCTCGATGTACCCGGAGTACACGCGCGGCGATGTGCTTTTTGTGCTGCCGCTTTCGCCGTCAGTCGCAATATTTGACTACAACAAAAGCCTTACACAGGCTCTGCCTTGGGTAATTTCCTATGCAGGCAATGCCGTTTCATTGAACGAGTCAATAAGCACGTACTGCAACAACAGCATAGAGCAAATGTGCAAGGAGTTCTATTCAAACCCGTTTGATTTTTCTGAAACAAACGGCCCGGTCTCTTACGAGTATGCAAATTGCACACAAAAAAATGCAAACACCCAAAAGGCACAGCCTTGCGTCTATTCAGCAAGAATAGAAAACACCAAGTTTGCAACAGCAGAAAAGCCGCAGGCAGTGGCATACTCCGGCAAAATAAGCCAAAGCTTGCCAGCAATCCAGATTATTCACAGGGTGTTCTTTGGAATCAAGGATGCATCCGGGAACGTGTTTTACTTTACTAAAGGAGACGCAAACACGCTTTTTGACTCGCAATCTGCAGGGTTTTTCTTGCTTAACGGCGCTGCAGCAGCAAACGCTTCAGCAGTAAGGGGGGTAGTTGCTGCAAAGATACCGTTTGCAGGCGATTTTTTGAGAAATTATCAAAAAATAGCGGATTGTGAAGGCAACCAACTTACAATAGGGTAGTAGTTCGGAAAAACGATAAGCGCTTAAACTACAAAAGGCAGGAACTGACATATGGAAGCACACGAAATAGAATCGCTGATACGTTCCTGCCGCGAAGTATTTACCTACATTTTTTTGGGCATCTGTGCAGCCTATGCCTACGCGGTGTTTTTGTTCAGGCCGCAAAATCCCTTCGGGTATCCTGGCGTAGAGGAAAAATTGTATACTGTTCTGTGCATGGCTGCAATTGCAGCAGCAGTGTTTTACCTTCCGCTTGCGATTGTTTTGCTTTCCAAGGCAATAAAAAAAATCCGGTTCAATTTATCCCAAATAAGAATAAACACAAAACCAATCACAAGAAAGATATCTGCGGAACTTTCAAAACTGCATGTCCCAAACGTAATAAGATACACAAAACCAATCACAAGAAAGGTATCTGCGGAACTTTCAAAACTGCATGTCCCAAACGTAATAAGATACACAAAGCCAGTTGCAAGGGCATTGTCTTTTGTGTGGATACCAATTGGACGCGTTTTTAGCGCATTATTTTCTGCTTGCTGCACAATCGTGACTAAGGCAATTTCTTTCCTCAACTGGACTTACAAGTGGCTATGTAGGAGTCTTGACGAAGCTAAGCGATACGCAAAAATAAACTTCTACCCCGGGCGGCGCTGGTTTTTTGCAACGATTGGCTTTGAAATATTCCTAGTTGTTCTGCCGCTGGTGCTTACAAGCCAAAAAAGCCTGGTTGAAATTTCTGCGCTGCTGTTTCTGGTCTACGCGGTTTTTTCCTACATGAACAGGATGGACGACCGGATCATGATAGTCACCGCGCTGCTGTTCTTAGGATTATGCCCAGTGCTGCTGGCATTCAAAGAGGACGCCAAGGCCGAACTTTCCGCAATCTACGCGTATTATGCTTTGTGCACTGGCGTACTCTTGCAGTTTGCAGACTTTGTAAAAAACCGCGACAAGTATGACTCGGACTGAACAGGGCAGTTAACCTACAAGGGTTATAACCTTCCAAAAAGCTAATCCTATTGCTAAAAACACAAGCAGGCAATTTCAATGATTCGACTCGTAATGCTTGGCACCAGCGCTTCGCTGCCCTCCAAACAATACCATACTTCCTGCATGGCAATAAAGTACGGAAAGTCCATGCTGTTTGACGCGTGCGAAGGCGTGCAGCGCCAGCTAATGAAATACAACGTAAGCTTTGCCTCAATAGACGCGGTCTTTCTTTCGCACCTGCATGCAGACCACTTCCTGGGCTTGTTTGGACTTGTGCAGAGCATGAACCTTTCCACAAGGGCTGCTGAACTTTTGATTTACGGGCCAAAGGGCACTGCAAAGTTTTTCGACGCGGTCTTTGCAACCAAGGAACTGCGGCCGAACTTTCCAGTAAAGTTCATTGAAATTGAGGCATCCGCAAAGCCTTTTTTCGAAACTGAACTGTTTACGATAACTGCATTTCCTGCAAACCACGGGGTCAACGCGCTCGGATATGCACTGCAGGGAAGACCAACTCGCCGATTTGATAAGGAAAAGTGCGAAGAAATCGGGATTAATGGAAGGATGTTTTCTGAATTGGAAGCAGGAAAAACGGTGTCCATCGGCAAGAAAAAATACAAATACAAAGACGTCACGTACGAACAGCCCGGAAAAAAGATTGTCTATTCAGGCGACAGCGCGCCAAACCCGTCGCTTTCAAAGGCATGCAAGGATGCGGATGTCGCGGTTTTGGACTCGACTTTTGCAAATACAGAAATTGCGCTTGCCAAGGAAAAAAGGCACATGACATGCGGCCAGGCAACTGCCATTGCAAAAAAGGCCAAAGTCAAGCAGCTTATCCTTACACATTTCTCAAACAGGTACGACGACAGAAGCGTGATATTAATGCAGGCAAAGGAAACTTTTGAAAACTCCACGCTTGCACAGGAAGGCCTTGAAGTCAAGCTGTAAAAAAAAGCAAAACACACACAAGACAAGGTGCTCAATTATGAAAGAAAAACAGGATGATTCCAAGAAAAGCAGTTCACAAAAAACAACGCATGGAAAGCAAAACAATGAAAAGCTCATGAATGCGGCAAAATGGGCTGCAGCATTCGTTGTGCTCTTTATAATTTGCGTCTACGCATTCCAGGTGCTTGGAATTGGCAAGATGCGCACATCAATGATTGACGGGATGCGCATGGAAAGCGAAGCGAACATCGAGCCAAAAGCGGGGCTTGCTATAATACTTTCACAGGACCCCCAGATAGTCCGCATGGAAACATTCAATGGAAGCGACTCGCGAAACAGCATGGTTGCGATTATTGCATCAGAGGCAATCCGCAGCATTGCAAACGCAAACAAGTCGGTCACAAGCTATGCAGTGGTATACGACCCTGCTGACTCTAAAAAATTCCCGGACTTTATCGGCTGCAACGAAAATAACTCGCAGTGCGGAAACGCCACAATACTCGTGCGTTTTGGCACATGCAACTGCATGAAGGTGCTTGCGTCACAAAAGCTGCTTATCATTGAAGGCGACAGCTCGTTTGCAACCATCCACATAAATAAAGTCGGCGGAATAATCGGCCTTATTGAGGCAGAGATTGCAAACCAGACCGCAAAATAAGCAGCTGACTTTCTTTTTGCGCTTTGAATTTTTTTTTAGTCGAACCAAAGCTCAAAGCATGCAACCGGCATGGTCAGGTTGAAGTTCTCAAGGACCTGGGGGTGCAGCTCTCCAAAGTAACCGTGCACTTTTTGCCCTTCAATTGTTGCTCCGCGCGTTGGGATGAAAAACGAGGCAGCTACAGGCGCAAGCGTGTAGGAAAACCCAAGCTCCTTAAGCAGAGCCTCGATAGTTGACTTTATTTCAGCAAGGCCCGCACCCTTTCCTGCAATAACTGCGCATAGCCGTTTTTTTGTAGAGCACCCGGCTGGGCTTTGCGGGTCAATTGCAACAACATCTCCGACTTCGGAAAGCTTCTGGGGATATTTCTGGTCCTTGTTAGACTCCAACACAGAAAGCATGCTTGGAAGAAGGGTGTTGCGGACCATGGTAGTCTCGGTTGTAAGCGGGTTTCCAACTTCAACGCGGCAAGACGGCTCCAAAAGCATGCGACCGTAGTGCACCGACTCGTTTGTCAGCGTGAACGTGACGCAATCCTGGAAACCAAGCCCGCAAGTCAGTTCACGCAGCAAGTCTGCGAACGCCTCTGTCGGGTTCTTGGCGCCAATTGTTGCAAAAGGAGGCTGGCGACCTGCAAAATTCTGGTAACCATAAGCAATCCCTATGTCTTCTACCAAGTCGCATTCCGCCATTATATCGTTGCGGTACGCTGGCACCGACGCAACTGCCGAATCGGCTTGCACAACTGCATCAAAG
>JBAZHM010000091.1:0-5088 GCA_041652355.1 Candidatus Micrarchaeia archaeon
CCGCTCAACGTCCCAGGCGTTCAGCTACAACCCGACAGACGGGATTGCGCTTGTGAAGGAAACCCGCAACATCAATATCCCCGCTGGAATCGCAAGCATTGCAGTCAAGGGCACTTCGGCATACCTTGACCCGACAAGCGTGCACCTTGCTGACCTTTCAGGAAAATCGCTTTCCATACTGGAACAGAACTACGACTACGACTTGGTTGACGGGTACAAGCTCCTTGACAAGTACATTGACAAGCAGATTACCGTACAATCAGGAAACGACACTACTACTGGAATCCTTCTTTCCGCAAGCGGCCCGGTACTTAAGACCTCAAGCGGGGTGACCGTTCTTTCAGGCTATGACAAGATTGACTTCCCGTCACTTCCTGAAGGCCTAATCACCACTCCAACCATCAGCTGGCTTTTGGACTCCCAGTCTGCTGGCGCGCGCGACGTTGAGGTCAGTTACCTTACAAGCGGGCTCAACTGGAATGCAAACTACGTTGCAGTTGACAACGCAGATGACACCCAGATTTCCCTTCAGGCGTGGATTTCACTTCGCAACGATGCGGGAACCACATTCAAGGACGCTTTGCTCAAGCTTGTTGCTGGCGACATCAACGTAGTTACTCCGAACGCATACCCGATATATGAAACAATGGACGCTTACGGCTCTAGCGCAAAGCGCGCGGCAGTGTCCGAACAGAGCTTCTTTGAATACCACCTCTACACACTGGAAAGGCCAACCACGATTGCATCAGGCCAAGTCAAGCAAATCGAGATGACAAGCGCAGACAAAGTTGCTGCAAAGAAAGAGTACGTCTACGACGCTTCCTCCAGCTCGAAGGTTTCAGTAAAAATCGGATTCAACAACACTGAAAAATCAGGCCTGGGCATTGCGCTTCCAAAGGGCAAGGTACGCGTGTACAAAGCAGACTCAACTGGCGCGCTGCAATTCCTTGGGGAGGACTCGATTGACCACACTCCAAAGGACGAGGCTGTGAAGCTTTCAATTGGCAATGCGTTTGATATCGTTGCCGAAAAGACAACCACTGACTCGCAGGTAAGCGGAAGCTGCTCCAACAGGTACTCCTACAAGATTGAATTGCGCAACCACAAATTGGAAGCAGTCACAGTAAAGGTGGTTGAGCACGCCTATGGCGAGTGGGATGTTACCAGCGAAACTGCAACGCACACAAAGAACTCGGCAACACAGCTGTCCTGGAACGTTCCAATTGCAGCAGGCGGCACCTCGACTATAGAGTACACTATAAGGACCGTGACCTGCTAGAAATAGTTGAACGGCGGCAAATGGTTTTCCGCCCGTTTTTTTCTTTTTTTTATTTTCTTTTCCTTAAGCCAATTTTTTTATTCTGCGCTCTTATTTGTTTTCTTTTTTTATTTTTTTTCTATTCGCAGCTTATTTTTTCCCAACAACTTCCTCGAAAAACTCTGCAGTCTTTACCAAGCCGTCTTCCAGCTTGACTTTCGGCGACCACCCGAGCCTGGACTTTGCAAGCGAGATGTCGGGCTTTCTTTGGCGCGGGTCGTCTTGTGGCAATGCAAGAAACTCCGTCTTGAGCTTCTTGCCTAAAGTTGCCTCGATTTTTTTTGCCAATTCTAAAAGAGTAAACTCGTCCGGGTTTCCCAAGTTAACCGGGCCGGTGAAGCTTGCTGGTGACTTTTCCATGCGCACGAACCCTTCAATCAAATCATCAACATAGCAGAACGAGCGTGTCTGCTTTCCGGTTCCGTACATGGTAAGTGATTTTCCGCGTATTGCCTGCACTAAAAAGTTGCTTACTACCCTGCCGTCATCCGGGTCCATGTGTGGGCCATAAGTGTTGAATATGCGGACTATCTTGATGGGGTTTTTGGTTTTTCGCCAGTAATCCATCAAGATTGTTTCTGCGCCCCGCTTTCCTTCATCATAGCACGAGCGCACTCCTATTGGGTTTACGTTGCCCCAATAAGACTCGGGCTGCGGGTGCACGCTCGGGTCGCCGTAAACTTCGGAAGTGGAAGAATGGAATAGTGGGGTCTTGGTTGGAGTAACGTAATCAATTGCGTTCCAGACGCCCCAAACTGATGTGCGGAAAGTCTGAAGCGGGTCTTTTTGGTATCGTGGAGGGGATGCAGGGCAGGCCAGATTGTATACAAAACCAAATTTGCCCATGTCCGGCCAGGGTTTTACTATGTCATGGCGCACGAATTCGAACTTGCCGTAGCTTTTGAGCGCATCAAGGTTTCTTGCAAACCCCGTGCTCAAGTCATCAACGCCAACTACTTCGTGGCCTTCCTTTAGCAGCCGCTTGCACAAGTTAGTTCCAAGAAACCCGGCTGCGCCAGTGACAAGATACCTCATTTTATACCACAGCAGACAAATTATGAACCCCTGCAGTAATAAAGTATTTTGCCCTCAAAGCCCTTTTGCTATGCAGGTGCAAAAAAACAGCAAAAAACACAGTGCTTTTGAATGATAACTCGAATCAGTCGATTGTATGAAAAAGAAAAGGGCGGCTTTTTGTTTCTGAGCATAGTCTCGAACGCCTGTGCAGTCCTGTGCATGGGAATTTCTTACCTGTTCAACATAATCATGGCACGAAGCTTGAGCCTTGCTGACTTCGGACTTTTGGGAGTTGCAATAGCATACTATACAATACTGACTATCCCAACGGGCAGCCTGAGCACGATATTGACGCGTGAATTTTCCAAGCTGCAAAAAACCAAAAAAGAGCCACAGATTGCCTTTCTTGCAGATAAATACGCAAAAAAAGCCCTGCTTTATAGCGGCATAATCACGCTTGTGGCGGTTATCGCTGCACTGGCACTGTCCAAGCCGGAAATTGCGCTAATTGTATTCCTTGTGCCCCTAAGCTATGCAAACGTTCCGCTAAACAGCGTGCTTCAGGCACGCGAAAACATCGTCACGCTGTCACTATTGGGCCTTGCTGGTGCGGTGTTGAAACTTGTTTTTGGTGTAATAGTGATTTCGCTTGGCCTTGGATTGTTTGGAGCAGCAGGAGGAATATCCATATCCGGGCTCCTGATAATTGCAGCAGTCTATTATATCCTCAAGGAATTCCTTTCCAAGAAAACCAAATACGACTTGAACCTGCAAAAGGCACTTTCGTTCACAACTGCAATACTTGTATTCCAAGGACTGTTCCTTTACGCGGACCTGTTTGCAGTCCAAAATTTCCTTGGAAACGACCAAACCGGGCTTTACAACGTGGCAGAGACTACTGCAAAAATCACCTATTTCCTCTCAGGAGCAGTAATACTGGTGCTTTTGCCAAAAATGGCTAAGCTGGACTTTTCAACGGACAAAAGAAAGATTGTAACACTCTTGCTTGGCGGTGCGGGGTTCCTACTGCCTCCGGCGCTGATTCTAATAGCGTTTCCAAGCGAACTAGTGCTCTTTTTTTACGGCGACAAGTTTGCACAGGCAATCCCAGTATTCCAGTCCCTTGCAGCGGGTTTTTTGATATACGCAATGTTTAACATTACGCAATATGCGCTCCTTGCCAAGGGAAAGGAAAGGAACGTGCTTGCAATAAACGCTGCAGGACTGGCATTGCACGTCATTTTACTATGCTATTTCGTGCCTTTGCAAGGCTTGGTTGGCGCAGGAACTGCAGTTATAATATCTTCAACTGCGCTTCTTGCAGCAAGCGTCATAGGGCTGATATACCACACTCGAAAAAAACAAAACAATAGTTCATACTAATTCATATTATTTAAAAAAAATTGATTAAGCTTATATATTGAAAATCAGATACTTTCTAGTTCATTTTTTATTAAAATAGAGGGGTTCCCAAATATGACATCGGCAGGTTCACGTATAGAAAAAATGGCAAAGAATAAACTGCTTATTTCCGCAGTAATCGCTGTTGGAATAATCGCAGCGCTGTTCTATTCAGTGCCAGCATATGCATTCGCCGTAGGCGGCGGACAGGCAGGCGTGAACTGGGTGAACGGAACCCGCGACATCACACTCACAGTGCCCATCACAAAGGCAACTGACGAGGCGATTGTGAACGTTTCTGCAAAGCTCATGGTCAACGGCTCAACAGCAGGCTCGACAATTGGCAAGGACTACGTCTATGCCACTAACTGCACTCCTGGATTTTACTACGACTCCTCTAGCGGCTATGGAACCAGCGGCTACGGGACTTCGGGATTAGGATACGACAATGGAACCCTCGGACTAGGATACGGATATAGTGTTGATACTGGATTCGGATATGGATATGAATATGGCTTTGGATACGGCTATGGCTACTACGGACAGATGTCCTCAAACGACTCTGCGCCATTCTACTGCACTTTCAACTTCAACGACCTTGACTACAACACTGCATACGCAGGAGCATATGTTCTTGTCAACGGATACCAGCTCGAACAGGCAGTAAGCTTCAGCGATGCAATATACATATACGACTACCCGACTCTGTTCACTTCAATCAAGACTGCACTTGCACTCAACAACGTGACTACTAACATTGACACTTGCGGTGCAACTGCAAACGCATGCACTGGACTGTACTTCAATGCAAGCTCGCCGACAAATATCAGCCAGGGAGCAAACATTACATTCACAGGCACCCTTGACTTGACTTCGTCAACAACTGTGACGTTCCTGCAGAACCTTGAAGATTACATGAACACGACCCAAGGCATGATACAATTGAATGCAACGAACTCGGCAACTTTTGCTGCAGCAGGAACCCAAATTACCATGTACGGATTGCCCAACTATGGTGCAGTACTCCCGTCGCTTACGGTCACTTACGACAACGGCACAATAACAACCAGCCCGTCTGAAGTGTCTGGATTGACATACAATGGCGCTGCTGGAACATTGTTCTTTGCAGCATCGCACTTGTCAAAGTACCAGATGAACGTCCCATACGTTGCCAACAGCTCAACAATAACAATCACTGACACTACAAGCCAGGTGGTTCTTGACGCAGGCACTCCGGCATTCACAGTATCCGTCCCAAGCAACGCGGTTTCTGCAGTGCTTAACGCATCCGTGTACCTGAATGCGAACGCAACAATGTCAAACGCGACGATAAACGTGTCAATAGTTGCCAC
>JBAZHM010000092.1:0-5014 GCA_041652355.1 Candidatus Micrarchaeia archaeon
GGCAAAAGCGCTTGCGGCCCAAGGAAAGAAGCTTGTGATTACCGGCTGCCTTTCGCAGGTTACGCCCGAACTCATCGAAAAGGCAGTTCCAAGCGCAAGCATACTTGGAGTGTGGTCTAATGCAAAAATAATAGAGGCAATAGAATCCGCGCTTGCAGGAAAAAAAATCGTCCAAACCAAAAAAACCACAGCCCTTCCGTTCAACGTCACAGTAGACGGAATATTCGCACGCGTCCAAATAAGCCGGGGATGCCTTGGAAACTGCACGTATTGCTCAACAAAGCTCGCACGCGGCCGCCTTGAAAGCTTTCCACAGGAGCAAATCGTTTCCGCAGTGGAATCTGCGATTGCAAGGAAAGCAAAGGAAATCCAGCTTACCAGCCAGGACACCGCCTGCTATGGGTTTGATTTTGAAGGAAATGAAGATGGAAAGCTGCAAAACCTTGCTACACTTGTAGGCAAAATCGCCCAAATACCCGGGCGCTTTCGGATACGCATCGGCATGGGAAACCCCGAGCATTTCTGGAAGATACGGAAGGACCTTGCAAAAGCAATCTGCTCAACTGGCAAAGTTTACCGCTTCCTGCACATTCCAGTGCAAAGCGGAAGCGATTCCGTGCTCGCTGCGATGAACCGCGGGTACACTGCCAAGGAATATGCCAAGCTTTCGAAGTTCTTCCACAAAGAAATCCCCGACCTCACTATTGAAACTGACATCATAGTCGGCTTTCCTACAGAGACCGACGGGGATTTCGAAGCTACGCTTGAGCTAATCGAAAAAACCCGACCGCAAATCACCAACATCTCAAAATACAGCCCGCGGCCAAAGACGCCTGCTGCAAGGATGAAACAGCTGGAAAGGAAAACAGTCAACGCGCGCAGCACGAAAATTAATGCGCTATGCAGGAAGATTGCTTTGGAGGAGAACAGAAAGATGGTTGGAAAAACCTACGGCGTGCTCGTAACTGAAAGGCAAAAGGGGGGCAAGGCGCGGACTATGAACTACAAGACCGTTGTATTGGAAAGTGCGGCAGTTGGCTCATTTATTACCGCGCAGACTACTGGTTACGGGCAGTGCCATTTGAAAGGGAAAATAGTGAAAGGCTGAATGAAAAAAATATCCGCATCGAAAAAAAGTAAAGCTGGTGCTTTCACGGATATAAAAAAAATCGCGCTTGCAGCAGTTGCCGTTGCCCTCTTTATCGTATGCGCAACAACCAAAACGCCGGCGGTTAATGCGTTTGACGGGCCCGACGCACTTGAGCCGGCTTTCGAACAAACAGCAGCTGCCACCATCGCACCAAATGAAACAGCTGCCTGCGTCACCTCAATAGAGGAGCGGACCGTTCGAGGCGATTCGATGACCGGCATTTTCTCCAACGGCCAAACGGTACGCGTGCAATTCGGCTACTACGGCTGCAATGAACCGTCCATAGGCGACGTTGTCCTCGTGCATTTTGCTGGGGACACAAACCCGCTGATTAAGATAATCAAAGCCACTCCGGGGGACTCCTTCTCACTCTCAAAGGCAAGTTGCGGCTGGAACATAATAGTCAACGGCCAGGTCCTGCAAAATTCGTTCGGGACCGATTACTGCATCGGCTACTCCGGGTACAAGATGCTTTCGCTTTACGTGAATAGCTATGGCGGGGTAATCCCGCAAGACGCGTACCTGGTGCTAGGCAACCTTGTCGGCGGCTCCACTGACAGCACGCGCTTTGGCTTGACAAGCAAAAACAGCCTACTTGGAAAGGTAGAAAAACCCAAGAAAACACTCTAAGAATATTAATAATTATACAAAAGGGGTTGGGAAAAATGGCAAGCGGGCAGACTGCGTTCGAATACCTTTTACTCTTGGCAGGAGGAATACTTGTGGCAGTCGTGGTATTCGGGATTACTAATTCAATCCACATGGACACATCGGACTCGACGAACACCTCGCTGAACACTTATTCCGCAAGAGTCCACACATACCTGTCTACGGTTCTGCCCGCGGACTGCTCTGCGTGCTCTTCACAATTCGAACCCAAAATCAACCAGGACTGCACCACGAGCGGAGCGATATACAAAATCAACAGTGACGGTAGCGCGTTCTGCACCACCATGCCGACTGGGTCAGGCGGCTCTGTCTGGACGACGAGCGGCAACAACATTTACTACAATACCGGAAACGTCGGGATCGGCGTAACCGCTCCAAAGACGAAACTGGATGTCAATGGCGCTGTCAAACTAGGGACCCAAACCACCTGCAATGCTGATTCGGAAGGCGCGATGCGTTACAACAGCGCAAGCAAGGCAGTTGAGTTCTGTGATGGAACAAGTTGGAAAACCATTTCATCCGGTGCCAGTGGGACATGGACTGCGAACGGAAACAACCAGTACTCCGGAGTTAGTGGAAATGTGGGTATTGGTACGAGCAACCCTGAAAAGAAGCTTGATGTGGTTGGAAGTATTAAAGCAAGTGAAGATGTTTGTAATAATGCCGGTAATTGCTTAAGCGCATTGGCTGGCTTGGTTAATGCTTGCGGTCCCGCAGCGAAAACGTACCCTAGTACTGCCACGGCATATAGTAGTCCGTTCTGTTCAATGGGTTATCCCACACCTAGCACACCAGCTTTCCCAGTTACGGGAGCACAAATAACTTGGACTTGCCTGCCACTTAGTTCCTCAGATTTCCAAATATCTTGTACTGCAACGCACGATGCTTCAGATTTTGGAACCGTGTGCGCTACAAATGAAAACTGTCTTTCTGGAAGATGTTATCGTGATTTTGATGGTGATGGATATGCTGCGACTTCTGGCGAAAAGACCTGCAAGGCTGTTGCCTCTTTAGGTTCTGACTGCGATGATAATAGTGCTAATGCATATCCAGGAAATCTCTGGAAAGGTTCGGCAGATTCCAAAGATAACGATTGTAATGGAGTAATTGATGACTGTGTGGGATATGACTGTAACGTTTATGGGATGAATTACCAGCCAATCGTAGACTCAAGCTACTGCCCGCCGGCAACAACGCCTAATTGTGTAATTCCAATTTGTTATTTAAATAATGGATATTGCATTGGCACCGAAGGGGTATGCCACCAGGTATCTGGTACCTCAGGTAGCATATGTTGTTATGGTGGACCTACTGCAGTCCATTGCTCTGTGTGGAAATAACCCCTGTTTGACATTTTGTGATTTTTGAACTGGACGCAGAGCGATTTTTTGTTGCGCTTGAGAACCATATTTCAGGTCGCGTCCTTTCCCAGCAGCCACTTGCATAGCGGAAATCTCTTCAACAACCGGTTTTGCTGGACGACAAGGAAGCCCCCCTCAGGTAATAATATACGCTATTGCACTAATTTTATTGAATTAGTGCAGTTCAGTGCACTATTTTAAGTTGCTGCATCCAAACATATTTCATGGACAAAGAGTCGATCAGGTCGGTCATAGAATCCCAGAAAAAGGAAATCAAGAGGGCGCTGGGAGCCAGGCTGGTCAAAAGGGAGTCAGCAGGTTACCTGAAAGGGTTTCTTGAATCCGACTTGATCAAGGTCATAATCGGGGTAAGGCGCTGCGGGAAATCCACGCTTGCGTTGCAGGCGTTGGAGGGGAAAAAATATGCGTACGTCAATTTCGACGACGAGCGTTTCCTCAACGTCAAAGCGTCGGACCTTGACCCCGTGCTTGAGGCGTTATACGAAACGTACGGGGATTTCGAATACCTTCTCCTTGACGAAGTCCAGAACGTGGTCGGGTGGGAGCTTTTCGTCAGCAGGCTGCGCAGGGAAGGCATAAACCTGATAGTGACCGGCAGCAGCGCAAGGCTCCTGAGCGCGGAATTGGCAACCCACTTGACAGGAAGGCACATTTCTTTTGAGCTGTTCCCGTTCTCCTTCAAGGAATTCCTCGAACACCGGAACCCTGACTTCAAACAAACCGGTTTGGTTACCGCCGAGGACACAGGCAAAATCAAGAAACTGTTGGCGGAATACCTGGCAGCTGGAGGGTTTCCGGAATCCTATGCGTCAAGCGACCCGAACAAGTACCTACGGGACCTCTACAACTCCATACTGACAAGGGACGTACTTGGAAGGCACGGCATAAGGCATGTCAACACGTTGACGGACATAGTCTCGTTTTTGGTTTCGAGCTTCTCCTCGCCGATGAGTTACGCCAAGACGAAAAAAGCTTTCGACTTGAAGAGCATACACACGGTAAAAAACTATTTCTCATACGCGGAAGAATCCTACCTGATATTCTCCCTCCAACCGTTCTCTTTCAAGGTGAAGGAACAAGTCAGGATGCCGAGGAAGACGTATGTAGTTGACACGGGCCTGATAACTGCAATCGGGTTTCCCGGCTCTGAAAACAGGGGGAGGCTCATGGAAAACGCGGTTTTTTCAGAGCTAATGCGCCGCAAGTCCTTCAACAGCCTCATGCGGCTGAATTTTTTCAGGGACTACCAGGGCAGGGAAGTTGACTTCGTGGTTCGGGACGGCCTGAAAATCACCGAACTCATCCAGACCTGCTACGACGCAACAGACCAAAAAACAAGAAAACGCGAGACGGACTCCCTGCTGAAAGCATCGGAAGAATTGAAATGCAGGAAATTAACCATACTGACGTGGGACCACGAATGCGAAGAAACGCATGGAAGGAAAAAAATAAGCTTCACTCCCGTATGGAAATGGATGCTCGAAGGGAAAAGACGTTAAAAACTGCGGTGTTGCATAACTCGGATGGTTTTCCGTGTTTTCTCTGAAATTACGATTTCGATTCGCCGTAGCGTTTGAGTCGTTGGTACGCCTAAAAGGGTAACTTTCACTCCGTCATCCCGCGTTCGAGTTCCTTTAGGCTTACCAGGGTGAAGTTGGAGTGCTTTGCGTATTCGGCAGTTTTGCTGCCAAAAGGCGTCTTGGAAAAGAAAACGAATTTTTCCACGCGAACGCCGTTTTTCCAGTTCACCGAACGCGCCTTCTGCCTTAGCCGCTCAAGGTCCGCGATGGTTGGTGGTTTTTCCTGCCACTTG
>JBAZHM010000093.1:0-4948 GCA_041652355.1 Candidatus Micrarchaeia archaeon
TCAGCAACAGCATCGACAACACGGACTTGCCAGCGCGCCGCGGGCCGACAACCACTTTTATCAAGTCCGTCCCAACCAGCTTTTTGGCTTTTGCAAACCCCGTGCGTTGGACGTAGCTTTTGGAGAGCGCCTGCTCAAGGTACGCCTTCTGCTTTCGGATGGTAAGGTTAAGCGAACTGTTCATACTATTATACATAATAAACAAAATATAAGCTTTTTGTTTATTACGCGTAAATTGCTGTTTGGGGGAGATTTGCGGCAAAACTAGGAAACTCATCCACTTTACGGCAAACCAGGAAACCCGCCCACGGCACCAACCGCGATTGCCCGCAAAAGCCACTGATTTTAAATCTCAAGACCAAAAAGTCCTTTATCTTCTTTGCGCAGGCGAAACACATGAAACGGATTACTGAAATTTTCAAAAAAACATTCGAGGCTTACGGCAGCAACTTCAAGACAATATCGTTCTTTTCAATCCCCTTCCTTGTAGCATTCCCTGTTGCGCTTTTTCTTTCAAACTACGCCGCGCTTGGCTCGATTTTCATGCGCCTGGACAGCATAAAGTGGGATATGACGCCAATAGAGATGGGCATAATCATACTCCTGCCAATTGTGTCGATGCTTTTGTTTGCATTTGCACTGATTGCAATAAACATGATAATCACAAGCCAGCGCTCGATGAACAAGATTGCATTCTACGAAATGGAAAAAATCGAACAGCGCACGTATCACCTGTTTGAAATTTTCCTTGCGGGTTTTGCCCTTTCTTTCATAGCCGACATTTACCTTTACCAATACGGCCTGCATCCGACCCTGGGCGCGCTGATTTCCGGGATTATTGCGCTTGCGCTCCTGTTTGTGCCCCAGGCAATAGTAATCGACGGGCACAAAGGCTGGACGGCCATACGCAAAAGCATCAGCACCGTACGGCACAGGTTTTCGTTTGTAGTGCTGTTTTTGGTAGTATCCGCAGTATTGATGCTGGTCAATGACGCAATATTTCTCAACATTTCCTCAGACGCAACTACTTTTGCGTACGCGCGGTACGCGGCAATGGTTGTCAACGCGCTTGTGCTCCTTCCATTCCTGGAAGTGTTCAAAGTGCAGGTATACTTGAGCAAATACACGATACTCAACTGAGTCGCACCATGCTATTATCGAAAGATTGTTATTCTTTCAAAAACGTACTCCATAAGTGTTGGATATGTACGTGAATGAGTTTGCCCCATTTGTAAATTTTTCCAACCAATTGAATGACTACTTCCAACTATTCCCTAATTTTATAAAAACACCGCGGGATCTTCTTAAATTAAACACAAAAGATAGAGAAAAATGGAACCTGTCACACAAAGTCTACGAGACGGCAGGGGATTTGCTATATACTATTGACAATAAACTGGATGGTTTTTACAACGATATTGAAAAATCAATTAAAACCCCGGGGCAGACTAATAGAATAAAGAAGAATTTTGAAGAATACAACAAATATCA
The DNA here is from genome assembly GCA_041652355.1 of Candidatus Micrarchaeia archaeon. GTDB lineage: Archaea > Micrarchaeota > Micrarchaeia > Norongarragalinales > CAINOH01 > CAINOH01. The sequence goes on from JBAZHM010000093.1 coordinate 1,492, forward strand.
TCATAAGGTCAAAGTAGAGGTCGGGCAATTGAATTGGGTGTCTGATGATTTTTTATTGGCGACAATCTCATTACACCAAAAAATCGCTGAAGAAAACATATTCGAATTTTCACCCGAGGATATCGACGCGTTAATCCCCGCAGTATCAAAAATAATGGGCATACTAAAGGGGGACAAAGAGCTTATGCGGGCAATCCTCATCGTGGCGCTAGAACCGATATTGGTATACGGCGCATTAATAGCATCCCGCGAAAACGACAATAAATACGTTTCCGCATACCAGGGAGAAGTGTTGCGTTCGGTCAGGACTCTAAAAAGATATAACCTCCTTCATGCCACCCGGGTAAACTGATATGCCGCAATCAGTTTACGCGTTTTGGGAGCAGAACGCTGCAGATTTTTAGCCTGTGGGCGAATGCTCCCCGCTTTGAAGTATTTCGTACGCGGGCGTAATATTTTCACCGGAAACGGGGTCTCGTTCTCTTTATTACCTCGGCGCAGTTCAACTTTTCTGAGTCATTCGATAGTGCGATTTAGTGGTTGTGATGCGCGCGTTTCGTTTCCGTTTGTACCCTTCGAGAAGCCAGCGAGCGCTTTTGGATGACCACCGCGTTCTTGCCAAGGGCTTGTGGAACTCGCTGCTGGAATACGTCAAGGCGGAGTATGATAAGACAGGCAAGTTTCCTTCAAAAGGCGAGTTGGATCGGTTGACGAAGCGTTCGGGGTTGTACTCGCAGGCTGCGCAGGTTGTTGCACACCGTTTGCATTACTCGCTGAGGCGCATCGGGCAAATGCGCAAACTCGGCAAGCAATCGGGGTTTCCTCGTTTCAAGCCCGTTGAGCGCGTGAAGAGTTTGCATTACCCGCAAAGCGGTTTTTCTTTGGTAGCAGGTGGTAAGCTCAAGGTCACGCCATTCGGAGAAATATGCATCCGTAAGCACCGGGAGTTGAATGGCAGTGTCAAGGGCTTGACGCTCAAACGAGAGTCGTCCGGCAAGTGGTTCGCAATCTTCAACGTCGAAGAAGAGCAGGTACTGCCGCGTGTGAATCGCGGTGACCGCGTGGGCGTTGACATGGGTTTGATGCGCTTCGCCACTCTCTCGAACGGGGAGTCAATCGAGAACCCCCGACTATACCAACACGCTCAAGCGCGGTTGGGTGTGTTGCAGCGAGAGTTGTCCCGGCGGAAGAAGGGCGGTAAGAATCGTGCGAGGACGAAGGTTAGGTTGGCTCGTGCGTTTGAGCGGGTTGACAACGCGCGTCTGGATTTCCTGCACAAGGCTTCCCGGGAGCTGGTTGAATTGTATTCGTTTGTCGCGTTGGAGGCTCTTGCTCCGGGTGTTATGGTGCAGGAGCGTTTTGGGAAGTCTATTCTTGATGCCTCGTGGGCAACGTTTGCGGACTTCGTGTGCTACAAAGCGGTGGAAGCTGGTTGCACAGTAAAGTTTGTGAACCCGCGAGGTACGACGAAAACCTGCAGCGCGTGCGGCAACCAACAAGACGTGCCTTTGGGCCAGCGCACGTATTGCTGTCCGTGCTGCGGGTTGAACCTAGACCGCGATGTCAACGCGGCAATCAACATACTTGCAAAAGCTACCGCAGGAACTGCGGGAAGTCACGCTTGGGGAGATGAAGCAGGGGCTTTGTCCATGAGTCAAGAAACAAGCCGCTTAAGCGGCCGGTAGTTCACAAAATGAATGGCACAAATATCGAAAGCGTCACACAGATACGTTTAGACTATTGAAATGTTTAGTCGTTTTTTGATTCGCAAAGCCATGGTAAAATACTAGTCGAAAACCGCATTTCCTTTAACCGCAGCGAAAGCAATAAAACAAGCCTTTCCATTTAGGATTAACCCGCCAAAAGCAGTTTGGAAGCAGTTACCATGGAAACAGTAATGATTATCACAGAAAAGCCGCGTGTAGCGGAGAAGATGGCAACGGCACTTGCAGAAGGGCCGATAAAACAAAATGCCGGCGCGGGAGTAAAGTCATACGAGATTGCGCGTGGCGGAAAGAAAATCCTCATCGCACCCGCAGTAGGCCACATTTATTCGCTTAAGCAAACCCAAGCAGGCGCAAAATACCCGGTTTTTGACATAGAATGGGTGCCTGCTTATGAATCCAACGATTCCGCTGCGTTTACCAAGAAATACCTTGAATCAATCAAGAAGCTTGCAAAGAATGCGGACTCCGTTGTGAACGCGTGCGACTGGGACATCGAGGGAAGCCTGATTGGGGGCAACATCATCCGCTATGCAGTAAAGAAGCCCGCAAAGAGGATGCTCTTCTCTACACTGACCAAGGAGGACTTGGTTGACGCTTACTCCGACTTGAAACCGCTTGACACCCCGCAAATTGATGCGGGCGAAGCAAGGCATTACCTTGACTGGTACTGGGGCATCAACACTTCAAGGGCATTGATGTCCGCAATCAAGCGTGCAGGAATATTCCGAATCATGAGCATCGGGCGCGTGCAAGGGCCTGCGCTTGCAATACTTGCACAGCGCGAGCTTGAGATACAAAAGTTTGTGCCCGAGCCGTACTGGGTAATCAGCGCGGTGCTTAAGGGCATTGAATTCAGCTGCACAGAAGGCAACATCAAAGACGAGCAGAAGGCAAATCAGATTGCGGAACAAGTGGCAAAGGCAGCCAAGGACAAGGCGCTTGTTGAAAAAGTCGAGGAAAAGGAGTTCGCACAGAACCCGCCGTTTCCGTTTGATTTGACTTCAATGGAAATCGAGGCGTACCGCGCGTTTGGCTTCAAGCCGTCGGTAACGCTTTCACTTGCACAGGACCTTTACGAGGCAGCGCTCATAAGCTACCCGCGCACATCGTCGCAGAAGCTTCCTGCAAAGCTTAACTTGAAAAAAATAATTGCAGACATTGGAAAGAACCCGACTTATTCCGAACTTTCCGCAAAACTTTCATCCAAAGGCAAATTTATCCCGCGCGAGGGGGAAAAAGACGACGCGGCACACCCTGCAATCCACCCAACGGGAATGGTTCCAAACGGCTTGAACCCGATGCAGGCAAAGCTTTACGACTTGATTGTGCGCAGGTTCCTTTCCTGTTTTGCAGACCCTGCAAAGCGGGCTCGCATGAACGTTGCAGCAAAAATCGGCGAAGTCGGCTTTTCAGCAGGAGGCTCGCGCACTGTTGAGAGAGGCTGGTTTGAGTTCTACGAAAAATACGTTGACTTGGAAGAAGAAGTCCTGCCCAAATTCGATGTCGGCGAGCGCGTGCCAGTAGACAAGCACGAGCTTGAAAAGAAAATGACCAAGCCGCCAAAGCGCTACACTGAAGCTTCGCTTGTAAAGAAGCTTGAGGACGAGGACCTGGGAACCAAGGCCACCCGCTCGGAAATTGTGGAAACGCTTTTCAGGCGAGGATACGTTTCCGGAAAAAGCATCGAAGTGTCCGCGCTTGGGCTTTCGGTTTACGAGACGCTCACAAAG
>JBAZHM010000094.1:0-4924 GCA_041652355.1 Candidatus Micrarchaeia archaeon
CATGCGGGAGCCATGCACGCAATTCATCCTGGAATTGTAAGCCGAAAGATACAACCAGATGGCAGGATGTACGATGGGAAGGACCTGCTTTGTGAAAGGCCTATCGGAAACATCCACACAAGCAGATAAAGGAATTTGGATATGCGACCACCGCATCCTGAGGCGTAGGCTCAGTCCAGCTTTGAATCGTGTCTTTTCAGGCACAATTGTGCACTAAATCTATTATTATCTCGTCCTCAGGAGTTGAGGATGATGAGAACAAGCGCATCGATATACCGGAACGCAGGGGACTTAGAGGCGGCGTTCCTAAACCTTGAGGCGGACAAGGGCGTCGAACAGGCCAACAAGGAGCTAATCCGAAAGTTCGTTAGCACCTGGCTTGCGAAGGGCTTCACCAGAACGCGTGCAGTCAAGCTGGTTTACGTTCTGCGCAAGCTGGCAAGCATTCTGAGCAAGTCTTTCCAGGATGCCACAAAGGACGACCTGATTGCAATGGCAGGCTGGAGTGCCTGAAGCTTGCGGAAAGCACGAAATACGACCTGAAAGTAACCCTAAAGACGTTCTACCGCTGGTTCAAGGGCGGCGAGGATGAAACAACGCCCAGGGAAGTCGCTTGGCTCAAGCCGCGAATGAAAAACCGCTCCCACAAGCTACCGGAAGACCTTCTGAGCGAGGAAGAGGTTTTACGGATGGCTCAGGCCGCTACCACCCCACGCGACAAGGCGTTGGTGCTCGTTCTTTATGAAAGCGGTTGCCGGATTGGCGAGTTGCTGTCCCTGAAAATCAAGAACATCAAATTCGACCAGTACGGGGCGATTTTACGCGTTACCGGAAAAACCGGAGATAGGCGAGTGCGAATCATCAGCTCCGCGCCTGCCTTGTCCACTTGGCTGGAAAATTACGAGGGAGCAGGTGACCTGGAAGCGTACCTTTGGCCGCCCCGCTCAAACAATAACCATGAAACTTGCTACCCGGCAGTCCACGCGTCCGTCCATAAAACGCTTGAAAAACTTGCTTTGGCTGCCGGAATCAAGAAGCGGATACACCCACACTTGTTCCGTCACTCGCGGGCAACGGCCTTAGCTAACAAATTGACTGAAGCGCAGATGAAGGAGTATTTTGGCTGGACGCAATCCAGCAAGATGGCCAGCGTCTACGTCCACCTGAGCGGCAGGAACATTGACAGCGCCTTGCTGGAACTGCAGGGCTTTAGCATGAAGGAAGACAAGCAGGAGGAGCAGATGAACGTGGTTTTCTGCAAGCGTTGCCATGAGAAGAATTCGCCGTCCATGAAATTCTGTGCACGTTGCGGCTCTCCCTTCAACCAAACGCTCGTTTCGGATGAATATGGCAACAGGTCGAACGAGCTGATGAATGAGTTGTTCCAAGACCCCGAAGTCAAGGAATTCTTTGCACGCAAAATCGTCGAACGCGGTCTGATGGATAGACTCGTCAGTTGAATTCAGATTATGTTTTTAGTCACTTGATTAATGTAGCTCTCTAGTTCTTCAATGAACTTTCCCAATTGGACTGGATTGGGCTGAGTTATGAACACCGAATCCAATTTCACTTGGGCGGCTAGCTGCAAAAGATGCTCGTGGAGGTTTTGGGTATTTTTTTCGTATTCCCTTGCGTACGCCGGTATCTTGAGGGCACTGGAAAGCTTTGCCTTTACCGCCTTTTCCGGGGCGGCCTGCGAAAGGGGCATGCTTTTGTTTATAACAAAAAGGTCGACCACGTCCCGGGAGCGGTTGGGTTGCACGCGACGCGTAAGAACCGCCCTGATTTTTTCGCATGCAATCTCCTTCAACGAGTAGCACAGGATCGCGGGCGGAGAAAAATAATCCGAAGAGATTTTGGGAAACATCGCGTCAAGCTCACGTGACTGCGCCAGCGGAACAGCGGGCTTGAGGGACTTTTTCAGGGGCGGAAATTCAAGCGTTTCGTCGAAAGCCACCGTGATTTTGAGCTTGCTTTGTTTTCCATCGGCTTTTGGGGTAAGGAGGAAATAGTTCATTATCCCGCCACTGTGGGAGCCGGCTATTCCGGTTTTTACCTTGTCATGATAGTCCCACTCCAAGCCAAGTTCGGACATCACGCGTTCTATTACACTTGTTCTAAACTGGTGCTCTTTGATTTTCTTGCCAGTCCAAGTCAGGTCTATGTCTTCGCTGAACCGGTAGAACCCAAAATAGACCTTCACGAGGCAGGTGCCTCCCTTGAATGCCAAGAAAGACCCTTCTGGCAGGGCGTATATCTCTCGCAAGGCGTAAGTAATCCAAACGTCTTTCTCTACTAGTGACACGGGATGGCCGCCCAATGCTGCAAGGCTCTCGGCAAACCGCCGTACTTTTATGGGGTCGTATTTCATTGGCCGTCACCTTGGAAGAATTGGTGCATCAACGCTGAGAACGGCTTTGGGTACTTGCCGGCCAGTGAAGCGATTTGCCGTACTAGCTTATCTTTGTCTCGTGTTTTTGCGTAAACATCCTTCCTAATCACGTCGGCGTAATCTTTGGACTTGCTCTTTGCTGTAAAGTAAGCATAGTCCGCCAGCGTCCTTGAAGGCTCGCTGAAGCGCTTGACTCCCGATTGCTTAACAAACGTGCTGAATGGAACCCCTGAAAGCTGCTTGAATTCAACAGTAAGATTCGCAAAAGAAGTCCTATACCTTTTGACGCGTTTCTTGGATATTACCGTGATTATGGTCAAGTGCTGTTGCTCAGAAAGGCCAGCTAGCTTTAACGCTGTTGATAGACCGAAGTACCAGTTTTTCTTGAGCTTGAGATTACAAGCCTGGGCTATGATGTCAAGGGCATCCTGCTGGGTAGTTCCCAGCTGGCGTTCTTCCGGGCTCCTGACGTAATAGACGCCCTTGAACAGCACTGTTTCAAGGACGCCAGCGCGGCTTAATCCTGCTAGCGCAGTCTTGAAATCCACTCCGAGCAGTTTGCAGACCGCGTTCAGTTCGCTGCTTGAGACGACCTTCTCGGGACGCAGTATAAGCACGTTGTAAACTTTTCCCGCTTTGCTTGACTGAAAAGCCATGATGTCAGTTCACCTCGGCGCGTATTCCTGCTTCGGCCATGAAAGCTATACTACCATAGAAACTATAAGTGTCATATAAACTATAGAATAGTAGAACAAATGACACTTTATTAGGCTTCCCAAAGGCTTTGGTTCCCCCTGACTGGGGATGAAAATAGGCGATTCCTACTCTCTACCTAAAGGCAGTGCATTGGTGTGCGTATATTCTGGGTTAATGTTTACGCTCATTACGCTCAAGGCTTCCGTCTGGAAAACCTGTTTTTACGGTCAAATTTACGCTCTATTTTTGTTTAAATACGAAACGAGTTTTCACAGAAACGGTTTACGCTCAAGATTACGCTCATGGCACTTAGGTTCTCGCTTGATTGTGTAGATATAATTCCTGGGCGGTTTTAGGGCAAAAAAATGGCGATGCGCCCATTCTAAGAATCTCTGAAAATCAAGCGAGAATCAAGCGACATTTCTATATATACTCTGTCGCTTGATTTTGTAAAACCGGCCTTGCGACAATCAAGCGCAAGAATTCCACCCAAACGCATACAAATTGACTTTTCTTGTGGATATAATTCTGAGGACGAGATTACGTGGCTTGACGCCGGTTTTGTATTCGTGAAACCGGCGTTTTAGACGGAGAATTTACGTGGCATTTTGTTTATATTCAAAGCCGGCGTGCCACGTAATCGAAAAGTCCGGGATTCACGTGGCAACGGGCTAAACCCCGAATCATAAGCCCATCCGCGTGCCCAGCGACGTTCTAAGGTGATAACTATCCCCGAACTCGGCATAAGCCTGCCAAGAAGCAAGCGACTGCGTAAACTCTTTCTGGTTTCCATCTCCTTTGGCCAACCCTGCCCGATATTTTCTTGTGCGCTTGACGAAACGTCGCACCGTGCTCTTGCGCAACAAACGGTGAGTGGAGAAAATGCGGTAGCCGAGAAAATCAATCCCGACATTAACCGGAAACACGGTCGCCTTCTTCGGGTGAAGCCTCAACCGCAGGCGGTTTTTCAGGAAACTCGCTATCTTTTTCTTGTCAACTTGCAGGCGAGCCTTGTCGCTGGACAGCATGAGAAAATCATCCATGTACCGGACATAAAGCCCCTCGTGCAGGCTGTGCTTGATAAAATCATCAAGCTCGGAAAGGTAAAGGTTCGCGAACAGCTGGGAAGTTAGGTTGCCGATTGGGATGCCGGTGCGCCGCACTGTTTTCGCACCGCCCCAAGCGTCGTAAACCTCGTGGTCAAAACTGGAACGCACGACCGCCTCAACCAAAGCCAACACGCGCTTGTCTTTGACCTTCTTCCTAATCAAGGACAATAGTATCTCGTGGTCGATGCTCTCAAAATACTTGGAAACGTCGCATTGGAGGCAAAAAACCGGTTCCCCCCCCCCCGACACGATTAAGGAACCCAGTCAAACGCTTGATTGCCCGGTGGTTGCCCTTGCCCGTGCGGCAAGCATAACTGTCCGCAATGAAACCGCGCTCAAAAAGCGGCGCTATCACGTTGCACAACGCGTGGTGGACTACGCGGTCGCGGAAAGGCGCAATCTTGATTTCCCTGCGCTTGGAATCCATCACGATTTTCTTTACATAACCGCCGTGCCGGTAGTCGCCTTCATCAAGCTCTCGCTTCAACGCCAGAAGGTTCCTTTCGGCGTGCCAGTCAAAGTCAAGGATGTAATCGCGGCAACGCTTGCACTCGCGGGCGGCCAAGTAGGAACCATACAGGTTTTCGAAAGAACAAAGCTGTTTGTAACTATCGCCGCAACATTCCACCATAACAACCAATCAAGCTGATAAACAATGCCTAGTTGCCCGGACGCGATGCGGTGCCAACGCGCCGCAAGTACAGAACGGCAACGCGTCCGGGGTACG
>JBAZHM010000095.1:0-4853 GCA_041652355.1 Candidatus Micrarchaeia archaeon
ATGCAAAGAAAATGACGAGTTAACTCGTTTGATCCTACATAATCTGCGTCAAATGAACACTGCCTGGTTTGAAGGCAAAGTAACCCTCAAACCATTTTGACGCAAAGCCGTTCCAATGCAAACCTAAAAAAGCAAGGTTTGCGCGAAAAATTAAGTCAATTTTTCTTAGGGGCATGTTGCCTCCGGAGTGGTGTTAGATGGGTAATGGCTCCAATGGCCTTACGCGCCCGTTCTCTTTGTACGGGCACATTTCAAGGGAACGCTTCAAAAAAATAAAGGAATTCGCACGGGGAAAGGAAACGCCTTTTCTTGTGCTGGATTTGGAAAGGGTAAGCCAGAAGTACGATGAGCTTACCAAGAACATGCCTGCTGCGAAAGTCTATTTTGCAGTGAAGGCAAACCCCGACCCTGGCGTGCTAAAGGCGCTTGCGGCAAAGGGCTCTAATTTCGATATTGCCTCTCGATACGAGCTTGACTTGCTCCTTAGCCTTGGCGTTTCTGCAGACCGGCTTAGTTACGGAAACACAATCAAAAAAGCAAAGGACATCCGGTACGCTTTTGAAAAAGGAGTAAGGCTTTACGCAACCGACTCGCGCAAGGACCTGGAAAAGCTTGCAGAAAACGCAAAAGGCTCCAAGGTATTTGTGAGGCTGTTGGTAAGCAATAAAGGCGCAGACTGGCCGCTTTCCAAAAAATTCGGAACCACAAAGGAACATGCAGTAGAGCTTTTGGACCAGGCGCGCGACCTTGGCTTGGTGCCCTATGGTGTTTCTTTCCATGTAGGTTCGCAGCAGCGCGACCCGACCCAATGGGATTACCCCCTAAAGGAGTGCGCAGATATTTTTGCGCAGGCAAAAGCAAAGGGAATAGAGCTTAAGATGGTAAACATGGGCGGCGGGCTTCCTGCAAGCTATCTTGTCCTGACTCCATCAATCGAAGAGTACAGCAAGGCAATCCAGGAGTCCATAAACCGCCATTTTCCTCAGGGCATTCCTGAACTTATCACCGAACCCGGGCGGTCTATAGTTGCAGACTCTGGCGTAATCGTTTCCGAAGTCGTGTTGGTATCTAAAAAGGGCAAGAGAAAATGGGCGTATCTTGATGTTGGCCTATGCGGAGGGCTTTTCGAGGCACTTGAAGAGTCCATCAAGTACCCGATTTATTGTGAAGATGAAGGAAAGCTTACCAAGATGACGCTTGCAGGCCCGACTTGCGACAGCATGGATGTGATGTACAAGAAAGCGTCCCTTCCAGAGGACTTGGAGGAAGGCGACAAAGTGTACATACTTACAACCGGCGCATACACCGTGACCAACTCGTTTTACGGGTTCAACGGCTTCCCGCCACTGGTTTCATATTGCCTGTAGTCAAAGCCCTGCTTGCATTTTCCCATTTATCACCGGAAGGCATCTTTCCTTTTGCTTTTTATCTGCCTAAGCCTTACTTTGTCATATGCAAATCTATTCCCACTCGAGGCTTTCGTGCTTTGAGAACTGCCCCCTGCACTTTGACTACAAGTACGTGTCCAAAGTAAAGCCCCCGAAAGGAAAGGAAACCGCAGAGCAGTTCACAGGAAAACGCGTGCACGAAGTTTTGGAAAAGCTCTACAAGGACCTCCGTTATTCCAAAGAAGATGGGCTTGATGAGCTGCTTGAGTATTACAAAAAGATTTGGACGCAAGGATGGAATGAAGAAATCCTGATTGCAAAGGAAGGCTTGGAACAAAAGCACTTTTTTACAACTGGCAAAAAATGCATCGAAGACTACTATCAAGAGTACAAGCCTTTTGACCAGACTCGGACAATCGGATTGGAATCGCGCATACTAGTCCGGCTTTCTGACGAGTCAGATGAGTATAGGCTGCAAGGCTACATTGACCGCCTTGCAATGGATGGCTCCACTTATGAAATCCACGACTACAAAACTGGGAACCACCTAAAGACGCAGGATGAGGCAGACTCTGACAGGCAGCTTGCACTTTACCAGATTGGAATACAGCAGGCGTGGTCGGATGTCAAGCAAGTGAACCTGATTTGGCACTACCTGAACTTCAACAAGGAAATTCGTTCGGAGCGTTCGAAGAAACAGCTTGATAATCTTCGCAAGGACACCATTGCCCTCATTGACACTGTTGAAGCCGCAAAAGAAAAAGGTCGTTTTCCTGCAAAGAAAAGCAGCTTGTGCGACTATTGTGAGTACCGCGAGTTGTGCCCTGAGTGGAAGCACGTGCTGTCCGTGCAGCTGTCCCTTTCAAACGACTACGAAAAGATTCCCGGAGTTGCGCTTGTGGAAGAATATGCAAAGCTAAAGGCGCAGGAAAAGGAAATCGCAGACAAAATTGACATGGCACGTGTTGCAGTAGTCAAGTTTGCAAAAGCAGAAGGCATCACAGTAATTCAGGGAAAGAACAACCGGCTCCTTGTACGCACTGACTTGCGCACCGGCTTTCCCACTCGCTCTGGCGGCCTAACTGATTACCGCAAGCTTGAAAAAATCCTCAAAGATAGTGGCGTGTGGGTTGAAGTGTCTTCAATTTCCAACGAGTTGCTTTCGTCTGCGCTTGAAGAGGGAAAAATTTCAGGAAAATTAGCTGAGAAAATAAGCGAGTTCAAGAAAGTCAGCGAGACTACGACTGTGAGAGTTGGAAAGGGAGTTTGAATAGGTATTTATTCCTTCTTAATTCCACATTAATACGGGATTAATATGGTTCAGTGTTTCGTAACTTTGGAAGAGACGTCTAATCGGGTAGTGAACATAGTAAAAGCAAAGTACGGTCTGCGCGACAAGAGCGAGGCGATAAACGCTCTTATTAGCGACTATGCCGAGTCTGTGCTTGAGCCCGAACTGCGTCCCGAGTTTGTCGCAAGCGTGGAAAAGGCAAGGAAAGGCCCTTTCAAGAAGGTTGCTGACTTTGGAAAGGAATACGGCGTACGCACTTAGTGTCTCGAAGGATGCGGATACCGATTTTCGCGCCCACTTTCGCAAGAATAAGTCATTGGTCAAAGCGGTCGAGAGTAAAATCAATGAAATTCTTCAAGCTCCGCATCGTTTCAAACCTCTACGACACCAGTTGGCAGGGTGTTATCGCGTACACGTCCTTGGCAGTTTCGTTCTAATCTATCAAGTCGATGAAAAGAGCAAGTCCGTACAACTATTGCGCTTCGCCCATCATGACGACGCGTATCGTTTCTGATTATTCTCCGATTTCCTTCATTGCCTTTCCGCCCAGAATCAGCTTGATGCGGTCCTTCGGAGCGGATTCATAAGCTTCCTTTGTGCGTATTCCAGCCTCGAACAATTTGCGTCCCCTGACTCGGCCGATTCCGCGCACCCTGCAAATCGGAACAAGCTCTTCCTTAATCCCGTCCTTGATGCGCTCCTGATAAACAAGCGCCTTGCTTGACACAGCCTCGAAACCCGCGATCTTTGCAAGCTCGGAATATGAATAGCAAAGCCAGTCGGCAATCCTTACTCGCGCATTAAGTATCCCCGGAGCAAGGTTAAAGTCATCCAGCATCTGCTGCTCGTTCGCCTCATTCGCCCAGGCGTTGAGTGCGCGTGCAGTTTTGTACTTCTGCAGCGCCTCGGAATCAAATTCCCACTCTGGGTAAAGTTCAACTGACGCTGCGTACATGTCATCAAACAGCTTTTGTTCCTCTGCCTTTCCAACAGGAAGGTAAGGCCTCAGCTCAGTAGAGTTGCACAGGTTGCAGATAAAGCCAATTGAGTTGTTCAGGTCAACTGTCTTGAAAGATTTGATGTAATCATACGCAGTTTGCGGGTCCAAGTAAAGTTCGCTTGTTCGCTTTCCTAAAGGCGATGCGATGAGTGCATCGCTTTTTGTCTTCGCCACAAAACCCATCCGTTCCAGGTCCGCAACCACGTTCTCAACTTTTTCCAATAATGCCTGTGTCGAGCCGTAGTGGCAGGCAAAGAACGTGCGCGAGAAGAATTCAAAAAGCGCGTGGAAATCATTGCAATACTTGGATGCAATCAAAGCAAGGCAGTGGATTCTCAGAGTAGGCTCGGAGGATAGCTTGGAATAGATGTCCTCCATCTCGCCGTAGATGTATTTTTCTGCAACTTCCCGCTTTTCGTTTGCGTTGCACACCAGGACTCCGTAGCCGACCTTGTCATATCTTGGCCTTCCAGCGCGGCCAAGCATCTGCCTAATCTCAAGTGCAGATATCATTGCGGAAAAGTTGCCTGAAAACCTTTTGATGTCGCGCACAATCACCCAAGATGCAGGGTAGTCAACTCCCATGGCAAGGGTTGTTGTTGCAACAATGACTTTGATTGTGCGCTCCTTCTTGAAACCATCCTCGATGAGCTTTCTTTGCTTACGCGGAGTCCCCGCGTGATGGAATGCGGTTCCGTTGCGGATGCACTTTGCAAGCCTGGCGCACTGCGTTGTTGGAGTGGGGAGTGCGTCTTGGACTTTCTTTGCAAGTATGTCAAGCGAAATCCTCTGCTCCTCTGTAAGATGAGGTGCTATTGCGAATGAAACGTTCTCAGCTCCAGCCTCGGTGCTGGGCCGGGTTGCCACGAACACTATTGCCTGCCCGGTTGCCTTTGCGTCCTTTGCAAGGCCCTGCGCGCTTCCTACAACTGCTTTCCTGCAGAGGTTTTCCAAATAGAATTTCTCATCAATGTCCTCAGGCTCTCCTTCGTTGGCCTCAAACACAAGCGACTTTTTGTCGCAAATCCCAATCTCAAGCTTGGTTGGTCTGTAGTCGCTCTTGATTGGCTTTGCGTAAAGCCACTTTGCAATCTCCTTGTAATTAGGAACAGTTGCAGAGAGGCAGAGCAAGCGGCTTTCTGCGATTAGAAGTTTGGTCAGCACAATCTCAACA
>JBAZHM010000096.1:0-4846 GCA_041652355.1 Candidatus Micrarchaeia archaeon
CATGCAAATTCACACAAGGGGAATGCCGCTTGCGGAAAACGTCAAGCTTGAAGAAATCGCCGCAAAGACCCACGGGTTCATCGGAGCTGACTTGCAGTCGCTGTGCAAGGAAGCCGCAATGAAGGCGCTTAGGCGAATACTCCCAAAAATCAATTTGGAGGACGAACAAATCCCGCAGGAAATCCTTGACGAGATTCGCGTCACAAAAGACGACTTCGAGACCGCACAACGAGAAATCACGCCATCCGCGCTCCGCGAAGTGTACATCGAAGTTCCCAATGTAAAATGGGAATATATCGGCGGGCTTGAGGAAGTCAAAAAAGAACTTAAGGAGGCCGTTGAGCTTCCGCTCAAGCACCCCGAGGCGTTCACAAAGTTCGGCATCCGGCCAGTTCGGGGGATACTCCTTTACGGCCCGCCTGGCACTGGAAAGACACTTCTTGCAAAGGCAGCTGCAACCGAAAGCGAGGCAAACTTCATCGCAGTGCGCGGGCCCGAATTGTTGTCCAAATGGGTCGGAGATAGTGAAAAGGGCGTTCGCGAGATTTTCAGGAAGGCGCGCCAGGCTTCGCCTGCAATAATATTCTTTGACGAAATCGATGCGATAGCGCCAAGCCGCACCGGGGGAGACTCTGATGGCAGCCGCGTTACTGAAAAAGTCGTCAACACGCTACTGACTGAAATGGATGGGATGCAGAGCCTCAAGGACGTGGTTGTAATCGCGGCTACGAATCGCCCAGATATCATTGATGCCGCGCTCTTGCGACCCGGACGCTTTGACAAGCTCATACAAATCCCCCAGCCGGACGAATCCGCACGGCGGGACATTCTCAAGGTGCACAGCGCGAAGATGCCGCTTGACAAGGACGTTGACCTTGCACAGCTTGCAAAGAAAACCGAAGGCTATTCTGGTGCTGACATCGAGGCGTTCTGCCGCGAGGCTGGGATGGAAGCCATGCGCGAAAAGAACACAGAGAAAGTTTCCAGGAAGCACTTTGAAGCTGCGCTTTCAATGAAGCGTCCGACCGAAGTCCAGCGCAGGCCGCAGGAAGGCTACGCGTAGTTTTACACTATAGAAAGGAAGTGAATTCAAAAATGAACATCAAACTTTTTGCACAATGTGCAGTCGCGCTATTTGCAGCGTCGCTTTTAGGCTACGCATTCAGCTATATTGGCGTTGCAGGCACGCTGATAGACTCGTTCTGGAAGCTTGTTGCTTTTGACTTGGGCGCAGCTATTGCATTTGCTTTTGCATGGCCGCACATCCGGGGAATAAGAAAGGGGGACGCGCTTTCAACTGACCTTGGGATGGGAAACCTGCGCATGCCGGGAATCAACGTCATGGTCGGCACGTTCGGGATTGGAAATGCGTTCGCAGCTGCAAACGGAAGGGTGGGTCAAAAGATCCGCATACACTTGGCAGACGGAAGGCGCGGCGAAGCGAAGATATTGGAATACGCCGGAACTTTTTCTCCTGCGCGCGTGCAGATTCTGGAAATGGAAAAGCCAGCGCAGCACCATGTAGTTGAAAATGGAGAGCGCCTTCTCTGAAAATATTTTTTCTTTTTTTTCAACAGCTATCTGAAAGGTCGTTCATTTCGCCGCAGCCGCCGCAGTGACACGGCATCCGGACCAAGTTTTGCACACAACCGTGCATATGCCACTTCAAGTTCTGCCGGGTTCATTGCAGCACGCAAGTCCGCCTCGATGAGGATTGAAGGGTAAGCGTAGCGCGAGTTGCCTTTGCATAAGGCGCAGATTATATTGCATGCTTCCTGTGCTTTTGTGCAATCTGAAAACTCAAGCCGTAGCGGCCTATCGTATGCTGCTGCTTTGAGGTAAGTTGCCGCAGGAGTGGTGCTGCAAAAGCCATTCCCCAAGTCTGGCCGCTCTATTTTTGCCAAGCCGCTGCGCTGGTTTTCACAAAGCCCCATGGATAGGAACGCCGAATCGTTGGTGCGTGAAAGGAATTTTGAATGCGAAGAGTAAAACAAAGAAAAGCCATCGGACTTTCGAAGTGCATCCAAAAAAGTCCTGCTTTTTGAATCCTTCACAACGCCTACAAGTGCGATGTTTTGCTTTGCGCACTCTAAAAATAGCTGTTTGTAATCTGCAAGAAGCGCCTCAAAATCAGCAGCAGCTGCAGACTCTTTTGGCGGCCGGTCCTGGGGGTTTGGAAAAATGCTTCCATCAAGAAATACCATCGAAGGCGAAAATAATTTTATTGATTCCCTTGCGCGGGCAATCTCGGAACGCAGCCGGATTATCGAGTCGCGCTGCATGGAGTCCGACTCGTCAAACGAGTCTAAAAGCACGGACTCAAACCCATCCAAACCCGACGGGTGGCATGCTTTGCGGCAAACCTTGCCGTTTTCGTAGCCAAAAGCAGCGCATACCGCGCGGTAAAGCACAAGCTGGCAGGACTGATAGTCTTCGGACACTATTCCTCCGTCAACAGCAGTAATCGTGCCAGAAAAAGAAGTGTTGGGCTCGCAGCCAATCACAGCCGAATCCTCAAGCAACCCCGCTTTTGCGTGCTGCACCGGCGCGTGCTGTTTCAAAGATAGCGCTGCAGCTGACATTCCGGCTTCCTGACTGCGGATTTTTTCAATCATGCCTGAAAAATCAGAGGACAAACAACATAACACCGATTAAAGCAAACTAACAGTTGATGGCAATCCGACTTATTACAATTGGTACTGGTTAATTTCCGCTGAAAATTTGAGCTACTGCGTTTTTTATAGCACGTTGCCCATTCAACATTATGGAGTCCATACGCGGACAGACTGCACTTGAATACCTGCTGATACTCGCAGGCATAATCGTACTTGTTGCAGTGGTAGCGGTGCTAACCCAAAATGCAATGGCGCCCGGAATTAACGCAACCAACAACCAATTCCAACCGACATTATGGGCTAAACCCTGACTGCAATGCCCATCGTAAAACCAAAAAGCTGCGTTTTTATAGCCTATTGCCGATTCATATCATATGGAGTCCATACGCGGTCAAACCGCACTTGAATACCTGCTGATACTCGCAGGCTCAATAGTGCTAGTGACAGTGACTGCGGTGCTAACCCAAAGTGCAATGACACCTGGAATTAACGCAATCAACAACCAGAACCAGCCAGTACTATGGGAAAAAGGCCCGGCTTGCACTCCTTCTTGGGGTGCATGGGAAACCTGCACAGCAACTTGCGGTCATGGAAGCCAATACATGCGAGATGGATGTGGCGGAATTCAGGTTAAAAGCTGTAACCTCGGGGCTTGCATAATTCCTGTTGATGGCGAATGCGGAGAAATAACAAGTGATTACTCCTTGACTTCCACTTCTCCGGGACTGTGCGACCACGGCGAGGTTGATTCTTTTGACGGAACGGGTCCATGGACTTGGAAATGCAAAGGGGAAAACTCGGGCGATGACGTTTTATGCACAGCAAACAAGAAAGTCGACGGCGGTTGGACGACTTGGAGCCCCGCATCTTGTCCGACTGGCTGTGGTTTAGATGCAAGTTCACTGACTCGCACCTGTACTTCTCCAGTACCAACTTACGGCGGTAGCGCTTGCACCGGACCGTCTTCAACACCATGCCCGTCAACAACGCCATGCGCAACTGCTACACCAACGGCATCACCCACTCCAACACCATGCCCGTCAACAACTCCATGCGCAACTGCTACTCCAGAACCTACTCCGCCACCAGCTTGCACTTTCATATCTTGGGGAGCGTGTTCTGCTACTTGCAATGGTGAACAAGTGGACAATTGTGGCACCCACCGAGCCTGCGGCGTAATACCATCAGATGGAGTATGCGGTTCAGCTGCTAAACAATGGGAAGCTAGTGATACTGGTTGGAGTAGTTCTACCCTTTGCACACAACACTATGTAATGAATCCGCAACCTTCGTTCCCATCTCAAGGAGGTTCAGTTACATGGAAGTGTGCAGGAAACACTTGTGGACAGAATATGGATTGCACCGCAACAAGAAAATCACCGACCTGCACGCCGGGTAGTTGTAGTGTTACTACCCCCCAGTATTCAATGGGTGGTGGATCGTGTTCTACTGGCAGCACAGTAATTGACTGGTCTGGAGGAACAGGTCCGTGGACTTGGAAATGTAAAGGACCCGGCTGTACAGATGACCAGAGCACAAGTTGTAGTGTTGCAAAGAAGGTTAATGGCGTGTGTTCACCGGATTATAATGGTAAGAACGTGAGGGTAAAGCCAGGTACAAGCAATGTTTGTTCATTCGGTCATACAGATGCAGTCACAACAAATGGCGCTAACCCGAATAGATGGTATACTTGGACGTGTTCAGGAGAAAATGAAGGTAGTTCGGCGGATTGTACTGCGTATCAGGTGCTTAATGGCGAATGTGGCAGTACTGCACCTGATTCCACTGCCAGTTGCAACGCAGGAGATCTCTCTCCAAAAATAAAGTATACGACCGATGAATATACAGGCGATTATAAACGCGTATGGACCTGCAAGGGCTATCATTCTGGAGAATCCCCTATCTGCACTTCGGTACTCACTATGACCGGTAATTGTGGGAACTTTATGGATCAGCAAGTACATAATTATGAAGAACTCGGACCGTTCCCCACTAGTCAAACCAACTGGTGTCTTATTGGACATATGGTGGATTATAGAACATATTATAGTGAAACGGGAGGCAAATGCCTGCAAGGATACTGGTACTGGACGTGCACCGGGTCTAATGGCGGTGCGAACAGCATCCAGTGCTTTGTACACCACTGTGGGTAGTTGAATATTGGTATTGGATATAAATAGGGGCATGCTATTTCCATAAAATATGGATAATCAGATAGCGGGTGGTTTTTC
>JBAZHM010000097.1:0-4836 GCA_041652355.1 Candidatus Micrarchaeia archaeon
CGAGATGTTTTCGAACTTATCGGAATTCTTCAAAAAGAGACACCAACAGGTAAATGAGATTCGCATACGCAAGCTCTCTCTTGAAGATGTGTTCATAAAGCTTACAAAGAAGTACTTGAGGGAATGAAAAAGCTGCACAACATCATTGACAAGCGTGACGCTGACGAAAAGCTCGTTGACCTTAACAAGGTAATGGCAATCATTGCCAAGAACTTCATGGTAATCAGGCGCGACAAGACGCGAGTCATTGCACTGCTTATATTTCCAATAGTGATGATATCACTTTTCGGTGCAACCGCAGGCGTTACGCCAAAGCACCTGGTTACTGCGATTGTGGACAACGACTTGAGCCTTACTTCAAGCCAAGTTGCAGGCCAGCTGCAGACCCTTGATGTTCTTAGCATAAAGTACAGCGTTGGAAGCGAGACTGAGGCAAAAAAACTTCTTGACGAGGGAAAGGCAAAGGCAGTTGTGATTATCCCACAGGGGTTTGAGGAAGACATCAAGCAAGGAAGGCAGGTGACCATCCGGCTTATGGTGGACCAGTCCGACCCTACGGTTGCACAAATAGCCGAGGCAAGCATTCGCGGGTTCATCAACGGCCTTTCAAAGGGGGCAAGCGCGCAAATGATTGCACAAAAGCAGGTGGAAGCAGCTATCGCTGCAAAAAAAGTTGCAGCGCTCGAGTCACTATTATATTCAGCAAGCCAGGCCGCCGGAACAGTTGACGCATACGACCTGGCAGCAGAGCAGTCTGCGCTTGCACGATATAGACTTTCACAATCAACCGACACTTTAACCAAGCTTTCGCAGGCAGTTGCTGCAAGCACATTTTCACCCACAAGCCAGGACTACCGTTACGAGGTTTATTGGGCGTATGACAATGGAGCAGCCAAATCATCGCTGGTAAGCCTTATTGGCCAAGACCAGGCTTATGCTGCGCAGATGGCAACATACAACGGGCTTGCAGGGGCAAACATGGTGGTGCTGCGCAATGTTGCAACAGCACAATCTTTCGTCGCCCAGGCAAAGGCAGGGTCCTTGGCACTCTCAACACAACTTGAATCTGCCGCACCGGTTGCTGGCAGCGTGCAGGTTACGCTGGAAGATTTTGCAGCTACGGATGCCAGCAATCTTGTCAGCCCAATTGCAGTTGAAACAGTTGACGTTTATGGACAAAGGCAGGGTTTGGACTTTACGCTTCCCGCACTGATTGCGCTTATCATATTCCAAGGCGCCATCATGGGCATGGGAAGGGCAATCGCAGGAGAGCGCCACGACGGCTCCCTTACTCGGGTGTTCCTTACACCAACATCAAACACAACCATCCTGCTTGGCACGCAGCTTTTCTACATACTTTTCGAAACAGTCCGCACCATACTCATCATACTGGTTGCTATGCTGGTATTCGGCCTGACCATATCTGGCAACGTCTTTGAGGTTCTTTTCATCATTATCCTGTTCACAATGGGCGCAACCGGCGTGGGATTGGTCCTTTCTTCCTTTGCAAAAAGCGAAGAGCAATTCATGCCCTTTGCAATGATTATAAGCCTGCCCGCAATGGTGCTTTCAGGAGCATTCTTTCCAATACAGACAATGCCCCTGGTCATACAGGGCCTTGCGAAGGTGTTTCCACTATACTACGCAGCAGACGCGCTGCGCGGGGTCATGGTCAAAGGGTTTACGCTGGTGCAGGTGATGCCTGACCTTATCGTGCTGTCGATTTTTGCACTCGCAATGCTAGTGCTTTCCACAATGGTTTTCAAAAGGGAAGTAATGTAAAAAAAAGAAAAATTTAGGTGGTTTGTATGAAGAAAGAAATTCTGTTCGCATTCGTTTTCATGGCACTGACACTGAACGTGTCCGCATTGAACCGGCCGGATGTGCGCGTCACAGAATATTCCATGCCTACGGAATTGTTTGCGGCAGGCCAGGCGCAAGTGACGCTTACGCTTGAAAGCGTGGGAAAACTGGACTGCGCCTATCGCGTGATAGCCCAGGCATCGCCATCTTACCCAATCAGCATACGCGGATCGGATACAATAGTAGTTGGCAACCTGTGCAAGGCAGGCGGTGCAAAGAACATTTCGTTTACATTCAACGCCGACCCGAATGCAAACGCGGGAAATAATGCAGTTTCAGTCACATTAACATATGAAAGCGAGTACGCTGCACCCTATTCTGGCCTGAACAACCTTAACATCCCAATTTCCGGCTCGCCCAAGCTAAGGGCACAAGTGACCTTTACAAACCCACTTGACGTGCACGCAGGAGACACTGCAACAGTGGAAGTCACTATTGACAACATTGGCTCATTCAAAGCACAGGAAATCACTGCAACACTCAATGCGCCGGCACTTATCGAAGTCAAGGATGGCACAAAAACTGCAATCATCACCGAGCTTGCAGCTAAGAAGTCTGCAAAGGTAACGTATACAATATTCGTTCCAAAAGCACAGGCTCCGGGGACTTACTCTGCAAACATTGCTATATCATATGTTGATGAAAACGGCAAGATGCAAAGCAAGGAACTGCCGATAAGCATCAGCATTGCACAAAAAGCGGACATTGCCACAACACAAAGCCTTGATGCAGTATACATAGGCACAAACAACGCAGAAGCCCGCTTTGCCATAACAAACGCAGGCACTGCGGCTGCAAAGAACCTGCGCGTAAAAATCATTCCGCAATTCCCCATCTCGACTGACGGAAGCGAAAGGCTTGTTGGAAACCTGCAACCGGGCGCCACTGCAGAAGTTGCGTTCAATGTCAACGCAGACAAGGAAGCTGCTGCTGGCACGTACGCACTTTCAATACAGGCAACATACGAAGATGAGCAGGCGACCAAATACCGCGAAAGCATAGACGCGGGAATTCAAGTCAAGCAAAAGGACCTATACACGGCTTTGGTTGCTGACTTTTGGTTCGTATGGGCAATAGCTGCAATAGCACTTGTGGCGTTTTTTGGAAAAAAGCTCAAGGCAGCAAGTTCAAAGAAGAAGGATTAAGAACAGTTTAAGGCAGATGGGCGAAAATACCGCCCCTGCCAATACCTTTTTTTACCTAAACCCGCTAATTTTTCTCCCACCAACAGGACAGCTTCAAGCTTTTCTGGAAAACAAGGCGCAAAAAATGATTGGAATAAGCGACTTTGGAGTTATTGTGATAGTTGCAACCATAGCAGGCGCGCTTGCAATCATGCTTCGCCAGCCTTCGGTAATCGGCCTTTTGGTTGCTGGAATGCTAGTTGGGCCGCACCAGCTTGGATTGATAAGCGGAACCGAAACAATAAGCGCCTTTGCGGATATTGGCGCAATCCTGCTTCTTTTCGCGATTGGCCTGGAATTCTCCATGGACAGCCTCAAAAGCCTGGGCGCAAAAGCGGCGATTCTTGCAGCTACCAAGATGGGCATCATAATGCTGCTTGGCTACCTAGTATCCGTACTGTTTGGCCTCCAACCGATTACGGGAATGTTTATTGGCGCAATACTTTCCATCACAAGCACGGCCATTGTAGTGAAGATACTTTCGGAAAAAAACTATTCCGGAAGGCCGGAAGCTCCGCTGCTAATAGCATCACTGATAATTGAGGACATCATCTCAATATTTTTGCTTGCCGTTCTTTCGGGCCTTGGAAACGGCGCGCAATCAATATCGTTCAACTTTATCCTCTCGATTGCCAACTCGCTTCTGATATTCGGAGTGTTCTACCTGTTCATATCAAAGCTGCTCAAGGTCGTTCTTGATTGGCTTTCAGAAAACCGGGCCGAGGAAACTTTGGCATTCTCTGCACTGAGCATGGGAGTGGGGTTGAGCTTTCTTGCCCAGTTTGCAGGCCTGCCTGCGTCAATCGGCGCTTTCCTTGCAG
This sequence comes from Candidatus Micrarchaeia archaeon, assembly GCA_041652355.1. Lineage (GTDB taxonomy): Archaea > Micrarchaeota > Micrarchaeia > Norongarragalinales > CAINOH01 > CAINOH01. The sequence goes on from JBAZHM010000097.1 coordinate 3,869, forward strand.
GAAACCTCATAGCATCACTAAAGAAGGCGGAAGAATTCAAGCAGGCCATCTACCCGCTTATTTTCGTGTTCTCCGCACTGTTCTTCCTGTCAGTTGGCATGGTAGTTGACCTGAACTCAATATTTTCAAACATCTGGCTTATTACCGCAATAGCAGTTGCTGCAATAATCATCAAGTTTGTAGCCATGCACATATCATACTACTTTATCGAAGCTGACTCGCGCTCCGCAACTTTTGCAGGGCTTGCAATGCTTTCAATTGGGGAATTCTCACTTATCATCGCCCAGCTTTCACGCAACATCGTCACAGAAATCGACCTTATCGGCATCACTTCCGCGCTCGTGTTCATTACAACAATCACATCATCGATGCTCATCGAGGATTCCGACATGATTTGGAGAAAGGTGCGCAGGATGGTGCCAATGCGCATTGTGGACGCTGCAAGGCAAATCGCACACCAGAACCAGCAGGCATTCTATTCGCTGCAGTACAACTACTCGTTCAACAACAAGATTGGCTCAAGCCTTTCATTTTTGCGCGACCACGTCATCATAATGGCGATAATTTTGGGCCTTATCCTGTATTCTACACAGTCCACGTCCACGCTGTCCGTTGGCGATACTATCATTTCACTGCGCGGCCTGGGGCTTTGCGTGGCAATAGTGGCAATAGCAAGCATCACCATCCGCACAATACTTGCCTTGCGCAAGAACATGCCCTATGCGACGCGGCGCGAGGGCATATACCAGATATACCGCAAGTTAGCGAGAACGGTTACTACATCGATTTTAATCTGGCTCGCAGTTGCGTTCCTTATGCTGCTGGTGTTCTTTAATTCAAACCCAGAAGTCAGCAGGCTGATTGTCCTGTTCATGATATTTACAGTAATCATAGACATTTACCGGCGGTCACGAAACAAAAACACGCTCGCAGGCCGCAGGATGTTCAACTGAATAAAAAAAAGAAAA
>JBAZHM010000098.1:0-4745 GCA_041652355.1 Candidatus Micrarchaeia archaeon
TGTATGTTGAGAATATGAGAAGCGTTGCAAAAAGTGCGAATGGCTGCTGTTCAGACACTCCTGCAGCAAGCTTGTCCAAAAGCTGCGGTGTAAATGCAAAGAAAGCTGCGGTTGCAAGCGCTATCCGCCTGTCTGCTTCCTCGCGCATTATCAAAAACCCGAGGAAGGAAAGCAGCGCGCCCATAAGCGGCGGGTAAAATTGGGAAAAACCGGAAATAAGCTCGTTTGAGAACGAGACGTTGGTGATTCCTTGGTATATCAAATACCATCCGCCTACCATGTAATGCACCAAGGGCGGCACGCGCTGGAACTTAAGGTGCGGCGAGTACGCGTCAGCGTTTTCAAAAGGGATGTGGCCTTGCGTTACCACGAATTCCGTAATGTGCGTGTAGTAGAACGGGTCGATTTCTGAAAAGTAAAGGTCAGCGGAAGTTGCGTACCTTGCATAGAATCCAAAGATTACCAAAAGCACAAGCAAAATGAGCGTCTTGTTTTTGTTGAAGAATTCCTCCCAGAACTTCTGCGTGGAATACTCGTGCTTGAATGCCAAATTGGGGGTGGGGAGCTTTTTTGCCTGCAGGTAGTAGGCGGCTATTGCGATTGCAGACACTGCAAGCGAGTTGAAAAGCACCACCGCAAACGTCATGTCCACTGAAAGGAAGATGAACTCAAGCGTCCCAAGTGCAGGGGGGACGAACAGGCCGAGGATGATTCCAAGGAACGTCTTTTCGAACCTGCCCGTATTAGTCTTGTAAAGTATTGCCCAAGAAAGCAGCAATCCCGGCACAAGAACCGACAATATGATTACTAGTGCTGCGATGGTTTCAGCTATCATTTTATTGACCCCCAATAATTGCGATGCCGAGTGTTCCGGCTGTAAAAACCCTTAGGATTTTTTTCTGCACGCAGACTATTATATTAGTCGATTTTATGCCGGCTTTTGGCACAGCGTGCTGCCTGGGGCTGTTTGCAACTACTTTTTTCCTTTTGTGCCAGTAGCCCTTGCGACAGCGCAAAGCAGGAACTTTCTTGAAAGCGCATTTGCAGCAGGCGACTTGGAAGTGCCGATTTTTTTCAGCATGGCCGTTTCAATGCGGTCGGATGAGAATTCCAGGTCCTTTTTGAGCACGTCCTTTTTCATTACAATGTGGGATATCGTGCCAACTGCAGCGTCAAGTTCCGTTGCATCCGTCTTTTTCTTAAGATTTGGAAAGCGCGCAACAACGTAGGGAATGCCGCTTTGGCGTATGGCTTCCTCGGAAAGGCTTGTGCCGCCGGGCCTTGATAATACTGCCAGGGCATTTTTTGACATTTTCTCCTCTTTTAGCGTGCTTCCGTGCGACGCGAAGATGATTCGGTCCACTCCGGACCTTTTGCATGCGTTTGCAATAACCAACGAAGGTCGCAGTGCAGTCTCATAATAATCTTGAGCAGAGCGCACCTCAAAATACGCCTTGCGGGCTTCCCAGATGCTGATGACTTGTGATACGCGGCTAAAAAGGGCGGTTGCCCGGTCCTCGTCGTCAAGCTTGTCCGCAACTATCTTCAGCCCGGTGCCCTTATAGTGCCTGAGCGCCTCGTTGACTTTCTTGAGCACCTCAAGAGCTTCGTCCACTTTTTCTACGAACGCGATGATGTCAAAGTCCTTTTCAGCAAGGTCGGACACCACCTGGCTTCCCACTTCTTCCTGTGCGCCGATTACTGCCAGCCGGTTTTTTCGCCTAATCTCGCGTTCAGCGTGCGGCATGCCGCGCTCTTCCATCTCCTCGTCAAGCAAAAGTTCATGGAGGCTTTCGTAGATTATGCCCTGCTGCTTTGCATCCGCTACCCGGCTTTCAATGTGCTCTATTGTCACTGGATGGCGTTGGGCCCTGCGTTGCAAGCTTCTTGGCATAATAGAATCTCAAATGAAAACGAAGGCTGCTGATAAAAAGGGTGCAGGAAATCCGCAAATGGCGGTCGCGCGGTCTTGCGCCAATCCCTGCAAGCTGAGAGGTATTAAATCCAAAAGAGGCTTTTACTTTGCTTATGGAAAAAGCAGTTGCAAAGTCCATTGCGATAGCAGAGCTGTTGCGCCCCCTAGACTGCGTGATGGCAGGGTTTGCAGCAATGCTTGGCTACTGGCTTTCAGCAGGCGCAATCGCGTTCGTTCCGCAGGCTCTTCTTGCAGCGGTTGCCACGTTCCTCATTTGCGGCGCAGGCCAGGCAATCAATGACTATTACGACCTTGCAGCAGACCTCAAGGCAAAAAAGCACCGGCCCATTCCAAGCGGCAGGTTGACTGCCTTTGAGGCCCGCAGCGTGGCGGTGTCGCTTTTTATCCTTGGAATAGTGGTGGCGTATTATGTCAACACCGGCGCGTTCGGCGTTGCAATCGCTTTCTCCGCGCTGCTTTTTGTGTACTCATCAAAACTTTCCAGCCTGAAATATTTTGGAAACTCCGTCGTAGCCCTTTCAACTGCGTTCACTTTTGTAATGGGCGCAAGCGTCACTGGCAATTATTCTCTCGTGGCAATACTTGCAGCTGCGTCGTTTTTCTCAACATGGGCGCGCGAAATTGCAAAGGATTTGGAAGATTTTGAATCTGACAAGGGAAGAAAGCACACGCTCCCGATGCTAATAGGAAAAAAGAGTGCAGCAAACGCAGCGATAATCTCAACCGCTGTGTCTTCGGTTGTTGGCATGCTGCCTGTTTTATTTGGAATCGCCACTTCCGTGCTTTTCATTGCGCTTCTTACTGCTTCGATTGCGGTATTCCTTCTTGCGGTGATGCAGCTTCGCAGGGCGTTTTACAAATCGTCCCAGAAAAGCTACAGGTACGGCATGCTGGTTGCGCTTGCGGCTTTTGCAAGCCTGCTTTTCTGATGCCTTGCGGTTTTGTCTTTTATTCCATCGAGCTGAGATAACGCTCGCCGCGGTCTGCAAAAACAGTGACTACTGTGCCGCCGTACTTTTCCTTTGCACGCAGCGCGGCAAGGTAATTTGCACCCGAGCTGATGCCCACAAGGTAGCCGTATTTTTTTGCAATCATCCTTGAAGCGTCAATGGATTCCTGTGTGCCGATTGCGTACACTTCATCAAGCATGCCGCGGTTTTGTTCGATAATCTTTGGCACGAACCCTTCGCCGATTCCCTGGATTCCATGAATCCCAACAGGGCCGCCGGTAAGAACAGCGGATTCGGCTGGCTCCACGCCAATCACTTTCGTCTTTAGCCCGGCATCCTTGAGCGCCATTGCAATTCCCATAAGCGTGCCGCCGGTTCCCATTCCCGCAACAACTGCACTCACGTTGCCTCCGGTCTGCTCCACAATTTCCTTTCCAATTCCCCTTCTGTGCGCCTCAACGTTGTCGGGGTTTTCGAACTGCTTTGGAAGCCACGCGTCCGGGTTTGCCTTGACAAGCTCGTTGTATTTTGCAATAGCGCCAGGCATGTCCGCAGCTGCAGGCGTAAGCACAAGTTCTGCTCCAAACGCAAGCATCATCTTTCTCCGCTCGATGCTCATTGATTCCGGCATCACCGCAGTGAACTTGTACCCGCGCGCAGCGGAAAGCATCGCAAAAGCAATCCCCGTGTTGCCTGTGGTGACTTCGATTATTTTGCTTCCGGCTTTAAGCTCCCCACGATCCTCCGCCTGGGATATCATGAACGCAGCCATACGGTCCTTGACGCTTCCAATAGGGTTGTACGTTTCAAGCTTTGCGTATACTTCGCCCACCCTAACGAGGGGTGTGTTGCCGATTGCGTCGTTGACGCAGTCCAATGCATGGTTTTCAGTCATAGTGTTCAACTCAAATACTTAATTTCATGGTTAAAAACTGTTTTCAAAGCAGGATATGCAATTCAACTGGCGTATCCGTCCGAAAGCGATGGATATGCTTGGATGTCTTGGGCAGGAATAATTCCCCTTTCAGCCCGCGCCGGATGACCTCTTCTTTTGAAACCGGAACATCAAGCCTCCACTGTTCCACCTTCACATCTTCAGAAAAATAATCCACCAGGATTACCGGCGCGCGTTTTGCCTTTAATTTCTTGAGGCTTTCAAGCCTGTGGTGGCCATCAAGGACCACGAGCGTCCTTTCATCAGCAATAATTGGAAAAACCGCGTTGGCCTTTGCAATTTCACAAAATATTTTCCTGAAATTTTCATTATCCGTGTGCTCATGCGGCAGGAGGGCATCAATATTTGCAAGCGTCTTTTTCATTGCATCTTCCCCTCCTGTTCAATATACCCGTTTGATGCCATCCACTCGTCGTTGAATATCTTGCTTAAGTAGCTTTTTCCCGAGTCTGGCAAAAGCACAACCGCAAGGTCGCCTTCCTTCAGCGTGCCTGCGATTTTTCTTGCAGCAAAAAGCGCCGCGCCTGAGCTTCCGCCTATAAGCAGCCCCTCCGTGCTTGCAACCTCTCGCGCAGTCAAAAACGCGTCCCTGTCGCTTACTGTAACAATAGAATCAATCAGTTGCCTGTGGAGGTTTCCCGGAAAGAAGTGCTTTCCAATCCCTTCGGTCTTGAATGGGTGCAAGTTTTTTGGCTGTGAAAAAATCGAGCCTTCAGGGTCAACGCCGATTGCTTTGACCTGCGGGTTCTTTTCCTTAAGGTACCTTGAAACTCCGCTGATTGTTCCTCCTGTGCCCATGCCTGCAATGAAATGCGTGACCTTTCCTTCGGTCTGTTTCCATACCTCCGGCCCGGTTGTAAGGTAGTGCGCCTGGCCGTTTGCCTGGTTGTAATACTGGTCGGGC
>JBAZHM010000099.1:0-4674 GCA_041652355.1 Candidatus Micrarchaeia archaeon
GGATTCCCTGTTAGTAGTCAATCTTTGCCTTGGTGTAAGCACCGCCTATTGGCGCTTCAAAAATTTCTGGAGTCTTCTTTCCCAGGCCGGTCTTTTCCGGTATTGTAATCATTTTTATGCGAACGTCGCTTGCCTGGCCCGCGAACTGGTCGAGCTTTGCAAGGTCGGATTTCTTTGAAGGTGTGATTGACCGGTTTGCGTTCTTGGGGGAAGTTGCTGCGGTTACTTCGGTGAGGATTTTCAGGCCAAAGTCAGTCTTTCCCAAAAGAGTGATTGAGTATACAAAAAGTGGAGGGATTTCAATTATGGTAACGGGCTTTACGATTTCCTGGCCCTTGGTTGGCGAGTCCGAGTCATCTGCCATCAGGATGCTTGTCATTCCGACTTTGTACCCCAATAAGGCCTCGGGAAGCACCTTTCCGTGGTTGGCCCATCCTGCAACGCGAGGTACCATACGGCTTGCGCGGCGCCTGTGCCATACTGCCATCGAGCCGCGTTTTGTAGAGTGTTTGCCCATATTGAATCATCTGTAAGTGTTAATTGCATTTTTTGCATGAAAACTTTGCACGAAATCAGACTGCCTTGAGCTTGCGCGCAACTGGCGGAGTTGTCTTGAAGAAGACTTTGCTTCCGCAGTACGGGCAGCGGATGAACTCGATGTTTTCGAATTGCTTTCCGCACTTCATGCACTTGTACATATTTTTCACCGAGGCGCTTGTGCCGCAATAACCTAAAATTCCCGTAATGCCGCAATCAGCAATATCCCGATTACCAGGTTTGCTGCTAATTCCCAGGTGGATGCCAATACGACAAACACCAGTGCGCAACAGAAGGCAGCGCGTGCGAAAAGCAACTTGTTGTTAAGGAGCTTCTGGCCTACCTTCAGCTGAAAGTACGCGTATACCGAACCGAATGCGACAAGCATTGCCTGAAAGTCAATTGGAGGATACGGCGGGACCATAAATGTCAGCGACCTGTACGTCCTGCGCACCTTTTGAATTTCAAACGGTCTACTTATCGTGCAATAGCAATATTAAAAGCCTTTCGCTCAAAACCGCCTTAAACGTGCCAAAAACCCCTGCTACAAAGGCTAAATCATGCAGTATTATTAAAATAAGGAAAAATACGGGGATTTATGCCAAAACAAGCGAAAATAGACGTCCGTTTGCCTAAATCCCAGTTCCCAAGAGCATTACGGAAAGCACTGCAAATGCCGCGCCATACTCCAAACTGAAGTTGAATGCCTTCTTGTAGACGTATGCAAGAAGAATCATTAGGGTGTAAATGAATGGGAACCCCAAGCTGACAAGGAAGGGCAGGACGAAATACAGGGCTGTTGCGTAAAAAATCAAGGTTAGAATAGACGTAAGCAGCGGGTTTGCAAAATTCATTGAAACCGGAAGGAACGCCTCGTTTAGGGACTGACCGCTTTTTCCGATGGCAAGGTATGCATATACTGCAGCCATTATGGATGCGACTAGGGCCACGTCGCTTCCTAGGAACTCCATTACGCTTATCATACCATAAACCTATTTGTAACTACTATATAGTGACAACAGTTATTTATTAGGGTTTTGGGAATAAAAAGAGGATGAATAGCCTATACAACCATAGTCAATAGACCATCCACTTGAAATATTCCTTCGGACGTAAGGGAAAGACCAGAATCTTCCTTGACTAAATGAAAATCCTTCAACAACTCCAACCCCTTAAGCGACGCCTTACCAAACTTGTTTACTATGTCTTGGCGGGAGACGTTGGGATTGTATTTTGCCAAGTAGAGAAGGATATCTATATTTTTATTTTCTAAAATTGCATTTCGCAACCTAGTTGCATCATAATAACTCTTCTTTAAGTCGCCCGCCATACCTGCTCACTTACCTACGTTTAGCCAAACGCTTCTTCCACGGCTCATAATTTGACTTCTTCAGTCCCTTGCCGTTTTGGCTTTGGAGATAAATTATTCCAGCCAACCTATAAATCCGTAACCGGGCAAAGGTTAAAACCGTATCTAAAAGAGAAGTTGACGCATATGGAACTATTGTCGGAAAGCTCTTGATATACGAGCTAGGATTACTTTTTAGACCGTCAAACTTTCCGTTTTCAATGAAAAACAACACTTTCCCGTGTAAACGATATTCATCTGAAAGATAATTTTGTTCGGTAATGGTGCCAGGCCCCTCACCATCCAAAAAGACTATCAGCTGATGCATTATGCAACAAGATTCCAAAATCTGCAACTGAGATAAACCGCCAGCCTTGTTCATATCATAATACTTGTCAATCGTTTCAGCATAAAGCTGGTTCTTCAAAAGAGAATTTTTAATATCCAGCAACCGCTGCATCTTTTCAGGAGAATTCCAATCACCCAAAACGATTGTTTTGAGACTTCTTCGAATAATCAGCAAATCGTTTTCCTTTTTCATCAGGTTTTTCCGTATCTCGTCGCCCATTTTAGTAAAATCAGCATCAGAATACGCAGGTATGACCCGTTGGAATTTCGCCTTTGCATCTAAGTAATAGTCGTCAGGCACGAAAATCACACCATAAAACTAGTTCATCAAAACTATAAATTCTCCTTGTGGTGCATCCCGCCATATAGGTGCTCTGTTGCTTCTCCCAATTCAAAGAACGCAATCTGGGCAACTTTTGCGCGCTTTTTGATTTTCGCGCCATTTGCGTTATGGACTAATAGTATTGACTCTCCGCGGCCTTCGTACCCGGGGTCCCAGTAGCCGTTGAATAGGTCAATCCCGCAGCGTGAGAGCGAGGAGCGGCAGAACGTGACGCCAACCAAGTCAGCAGGAATCTTTACAGCTTCTGCGTATTGGACTTTGTAAATTCCAGGAGCAAGGTCAACCCAGCCATCGGCGTCAAACGGGACTTCCTCTGTTTTTGAAATCACGCGCTGGGAGTTGTCAAAGTCAACTGCGCCCTTGCTTACTATCTTGAATACTTTTGCAACAGTCAGGTCAAAGGACGCGGGCTGCAATTGTTTTTCCAAGTCCAAGTAATCGTAAACGAGCTTTTCTTTCTCTATTAGAATGCGCATCTGGGCGGAGTTTAAGACCATTTTTCTTTAATCACCAATAATTTAGCGTTTCTTCGGAGGATATTTTGCATCACTTAGAAGCATTAGCTCTACAACATATGCTTGAAGTTCGGAATATTTTTTATTTCGATCTTTGATTTGAGGTAAAAAAAATTTCCAAACATGCAACAAAACTGCAACAAAAATCACTATGCAAAATAATGTAGACAAAAAATCCCGCCCAACAAAAGCCACATACATCGAAACCGAAACCGCAATCACAGCGACAAATAAAGATATGACAAGGGAAAATTCTACATTAGTCGAATCAAGAGCATATTCAAGAATATGCAATTGGTCTTCTCTTTGAAGCAAATTGAACTTTGAAGGAAGTTCCAACCGTTTCAAATCATTGCCAGTTAGCTGGAGTTTCCTCCCTACGATTTTAGATTCTGCAATTGAAGCATAATCCACAGTATCAACCGTCAAACAATAAACTTCGCAGTTCCCTTTGATTTTCTCACAAAAAACTCATCCCCCTGCGAGAGCTTTGCAAAGCGCGGGAGGTTGTCCACAAAGAGCAATCCTTTGGTGCGGGTTACAACGCCGCGCAGCACGAACTTGTCCAGATGCTCCGTAATAATAGTGGGCTTTTGGGCAAACTTGGGGTTGTTCTGGATTATGCCGATGCCTTTGGTGAAGGTCTTTCCGCCACTTACTGAATAATAGTATCCTGTTGAGCCGTAGGGCGTGCTGATGATAACGCCATCCGAGACGCAGTCTTTTTGGAATAACTTGCCATTTAGGTACAAGTCAAAGCGCACTGCCTGCATGGGGTTTAGGTTGTGAAGCTGGACTTCGTTGAGTGCTTCTGCTGAAAACTTTCTGCCGCCTGCGTTGGCGCTTGCAACAAGCTTGATTTCCTCGATGATTTTGTAATCGCCCCTGATTGCACGGCCAAGCAATCTTTCAAAGCACGTTGCACAAAGCTGCACTCCGCTTCTTCGCGGCAGGTCGATTTTCTTGCTCTTGGGACCGCACACGGGGCACACGTCCCAGTCGCGCACGCAAATCTTTGGCACTCCGGGAAAAATGTGCTCGGTCTTGAGGGTAGTTCCGTCCCCTCCGTAAGAAATGACTGCATCGGGATTGCGGGTAACTTTGCGCAAGCCCTTGCTTTCTAAAAAATCACGAAAATCCTCGGGCTCGTAGCCTATGACTGCAACCGTGCGGATTTTGGCTTGTTTGTTTTGCATGAAATACTATTCTCACGTTGCGGTTATTAATCTTCCAAGGGCCATAAGAAATATCCTATTATAACTAAACGTGAGAGCTTATGGCTGACGATGAAAAGAAGACTCCTGATGAAGTGGATGACAAAGTGGGCGCCAAGGTTGGCATTTATTTTGCAAAAGAGCACGGCAATTCATTGGAGCTTGCGCATGATGCATGCGAATCAACCAAGAAGCTCTGCGAGTCGCTGAACAGCTTTTCCTCAAACCAGTATTTCTCCCAAGCCACCGCAAAGAAGTGGTTCGAGCTTGCAATAAAGGCCGAGATGCTTAAATTCCGGACTGAAGCTGCAAACGCAAGGCTTGCAATAATCTCATCCAAAGTCGAGTCCGCTGTGGTAAGAAAGGAAA
>JBAZHM010000100.1:0-4574 GCA_041652355.1 Candidatus Micrarchaeia archaeon
TGATGGCACTTGGGCAGGGGTTCGCTGCAGGTACCCTTGAACGTTCATATATGTAAGAAGTCCTGCAGAAAGAGGAAAATAGGAAAATTCATCTGCGTATGAACGTTAGCAAAACTGTTTGTGTATAGGGAACGTTCAACTGAGTATGAATGTTTTGGTTTCGTTTTTTGTTGATTTTTTCAATCGCTTTCTTCAATTTCCTATCCTTGTTATCCCTTTGACCAAGTCAAAATCGCTGTCAAAGGACACGATTATTTTCTCCTCAAAACCTTCAAGTACAGCCACAGTCAAAGCGTCATAGAAACTAAGTCCAGGGTACTTGGCCACTATTTCAACTGCCCGGGTTTTTTGGGTCATGTCGGTTTGAATCACTTCTATATCCGAGTCAAGCATCCACCTACCTGCCTTGGCTGCTTCTTGGGAACCATACTTTCTTCGCAGGAATTCTACTGTCTCGGAAAAAACAGTGTCCGTAATCACTATTTTTGAATTGTCCAGTTCTATTATTGCACGGTTGTGATGCTCGTCGTCAGGCCTCAATGATGCGATGAGTATTCCCGTATCGAATATTTTCAATCAGAGTTCACCATAGACGACTTCTTCAATTTCCTTTGCAGAATATGATTTTGGCCCTCCCTTTGGCAGGAAACCTGCTATGTCCAGAAAATGTTTCTTCTTTCCTGCAGGCTTGAACAAAAGCTCCTCGTTTTTCCTTCCAAAGGCAACCAGCTCGGAGATTATCTCAGCATCTGCCACGTTGCGGCCCTCAATCTGCATCTTCCTGGCCTTGAGCCTGCGCAGGTCTGCAAGGGCAGTTTTTGGGATTCTAAGTGGGACGCTATCATCAGCATACATACAAATCACTACAAATACTACTTTTACTACAACTTATTATGCTTTTCGCGCCTGCATTTCCTCTTTGATGCCTTCGTAAATCACATCATCAAGGTCTCGGGTTGCATTTGCTCCCTTTCCCGTACTAATTGTTCCACTCAATTTGCTAAAATCAATTGGTTTTCTCTTCGGGGTTTTCCTCTCATGGAGTATGTTGTCATACGCGTCCCAAGCTTGGCAGCAGGGGCAGTTTTCTTCGAAGTCCTTGCAGCGCTCCCCGTACAATTTTTCGATTTTCTCTTCAAGCCAGCACTCGTGACCTGCTTGCTCAAAGCAGGCGTTGCATTCCCAGTATTCGCTTTCTTTTTCCTTTCCGGTCCAATGGACAATGCCCACCTTCATCTTTCCTATCCTTGTCGTTCCTTTGTTCTCCCATTCTCCGGTGCCCTTGATTGGAGTTTTGAGTTTTCCAAAGTAATGCCCGTTGTCGTAGTTGCCTTTCCTGTTGACCTTAGTCCGAATCTTCTTTCCACAGACAAGGCACTTCCTGATTAGTGTTCGGGTTTTCATATGTCATCATAGAGCTTTTGCTGCAATGGGTATGTATACTTTTCCTGACTGGCTTTCCGTTAACTAAAAGTTTATTTTGGCCGCGTTTCTGGTAAGCTTATTTTTTCAAGTATTCCACTCCTGGAATGTCCTTGAATTTTTCATCTCCGGTAAGGAACTTCAAGCCGTTTTTTCGTGAAAGGGTGTATCCGAGCGCATCAGCAGGACTAATCCGGTCTGCTTTTCTAGACATCCGATATTCCATAGCTGTAAACCAGTCGTTTCTAGTCGGCTCGATTATATCCGCTTTCAAGTAGGAAAGGACGCTTCGTACGTCCGGCCAGTTCATGCGCAACAACGCATAATAGGTCTCGGCAAAGCAGATTTCTGTAGTAATCAGTCTTTCAGTTTTATATTTGTCAAATGCCGGATTGCCAACCATAATCTCGATGATTGCGTATGAGTCGAAAAAATAGCTCATTTTAGACGCCCCACAGTTCCTCATCAACCGTGCGCATCAATGCCGCCACGTCAACTTTAGCCTTTACTATTCCGAAAATTTCACCTGCCTTGGCGTTGCCGGACACTTTACGAAAAGAGAAAGTTATCCGTTCGCCGGGTTTCAGGCCGCTTGACTTCGGAATGACTATGCCCAGAGAATTTCCCCATTTCTTGATTTCTGAAACCGTTTCTTCCATGTATAATTAGTGTTATACGAAGGCTTTAAGCCTTTCTAGAGGGCGTTTCCGGTGTCAAATCCATTGCTGTGCGCGATTACTGGTTATTATCCAATCTCTTTTTCCGCCCACTTTACCAACGCAGTGCACGCTTCCGGGTCGTGCCTTGCAATGATTTTCATTCGCCTTTTTGCAGAAACTGACTTTCCAAGTTCAGCCATCTTTTGCGCCATCGGCTTTTTCAACCGGTAAATCCCAGTCCAGTCTGCCATGGCTTTCTTTTCAAGCTTGAGTTCGAATATGTAACCATTGCACGCAAGTATGTCGTAATCGAACTTGAGCTTGGCGCCGGTCTGGGGAAGCATGTTGTTTCCTTTGAAAAACTCCGCAAAATACCTGTCAACCTCGGTGTCTCCCTTGCAAAGCACGAAGCCGCCGTTTTTTCCAAGGACCGCAGAAACAATCGCTGTTTCTTTTGGCGACATGTACGCAAGCGGCCACATATTCTGGCAGCACACAAGCGCCTTTTCCTTTTTTGGTGCTTTTGCATCCGGTTGAATCTTGTTGGCCTCTTCAAAAACCCAGTAATACGGGATAGCTTTTGGCCCGACAAAATCGTAAGTCTCGGACTCTCCAATCTCAAGTTCAAAAGGAAGCCTCTTTTGCCCAACCCAATACCGCACATCCAGCTCGCGCGTCTCGACCTTTTGCTTTGCAATCCACTCCATGCTGATTGCGTATTTTCCTTCGGAACTTCTCTTGATTACGCCTGCATTTGCAAGCGAAAGCACGACCTTGCGCACGCCCTGGTAAGTAATCTTTTTTGGAAAATTCTCGCGCACGTTCTCAAAAATTTCAGCAACCGATTGCGGGTGCCTCTTAGTGAGAACAAGAAACACTGCGGCCTTGGTGTTGGACGATTTTGATTCGGAAAGAAGGGACGGGTCCACAATGATTGATTGTCAAGTAACTATATGTTGCTTTCACTTCAAGCGGGCGCATTCACGCGACGTCCCTTCTGACTTGGATGCAGTTCAACCGGCAATGATCGTAGGACGCTCATAAATCCATAATGGGCGACTTAGTATTTTTCCCGCAACTTCGCCTTGACTTCCTTCAGCGATTTGCCGCAAGCCTCGCACCCCGAAAGGATTTCTGCCGAGCCTCCGCGCTTGCTCGAATACTGGCTCGCGTGGTCGCGGGCCTTGTAAGACGGGATTTCGAAAACCTTGATTGAAAGCTTCTCGCAAAAAGGACAGTTGATTTTGACTCGGCCATGAAAATCACCCAACGTACAGAAAATAGTCATCCGGTCAACGAATAACTACTTTTTCCTGGTTGGGTATTTGTTTAGCTCCGCTTTAGCCTTCTGATTGGAAAATGTTTGGCTCATACCGAAAAGCATATATTCTTAATATATCTTTAATATATATTATGAAAATCAATGTTTTCACGTGCAGAACATGCAACAAGGAACACCGAGAAAAAGTGTACGACAACGTTTCTGAAGGAACGGCAGATCTTTTCACCGAGCGATTTTTCACTCCAATTTGGGAGAAATTCAAAGACGAGCCTCGCGAGCCGATGGAAAAATTTTGTAAGGACTTGATGTTCTTCACAATCTACACCTATCACTTGAACAGGAGGCGAATTCACGTTGCGAAAGATAATGTTGAACACTCAAACGGAACTGAAAATCCACAACCTTAGAGGATTCTTGAAGAAGACAGTCACAAAATTCGGCACTGGCGCCAAAGTAGATTGCCCGAAGGAGTTTCTCGGAAAACCGGTTTATCTAGTGGTTGTCGATGAATCTGAAAAAACAGCTTGAGAAAGCGTTGCTTCGCAATGCAGAACTGGAAGAAAAGGTTCGAATGCTTGAAACAGAAAAGAAGTTACACGAAAAAGGGTTGCGAATGTACAAGAATTCAAATACCTTTTTCCCAACTCCCAGCTACTTCACTGCTACCCATCACTCGCTGTTTTTTTTGAACACGAAAAGATGCTAGTGCATGATCAGGTGAAAATTGAACTTCCTTGCCTGCGAGCGCCAAAAACCCGTTGCCGAGCAATTGTGCTGCGCCTTGATTATGTCCTCCTTCAGCACAAAACCGGCATCCAAAAACGCCTGCATCGCCTGAAAAGCAAAAGGACGGTAAAGGCCGTTGAACGCGGTCTTGTTCAGGTACACAAAACGGGCGGCCATCTCCACTTTGTCCGAAGGCTCGCTCTTGCGAAGGTCGTAGAAAGCGCGCTCGTTGTTTGCGTATTTCCTGTTCTTCAATTCCTCAACAAGCGCGTCCGGTTGTTTCTGGACTACCTTGTAGAGATTGATTAGGACGGGGTTGATGTCGGAAAGCACCGCGTGCTTAACCAGGCCCTTGTTGTAAAGCTCGAAAAACAGCGCTCCACCGCCGAGGAAAAACTCGTGGTAGGCGTTGAACTTGGCGGGAACGCGTGCCACAAGCTCGTCAAGCAGTTGCCTCTTGCCTCCGGCCCACTTTACTATGGGTG
>JBAZHM010000101.1:0-4527 GCA_041652355.1 Candidatus Micrarchaeia archaeon
AGTATCAGGGTCAGCACCGTTATAAGAAACGCTCGTGTTCGTCCCACCCACATTACCCATCTTAAGCGAACCAACTCCAACCACGCTTGAGTTCCAATTCGCAGGTTGTTGCACAACGTTATGCGCGATAGTCATCCACTCCGGGTCGCTAATCAAATGGTAGCCAGGACCTAAAGCACCACAACGGTCAGCGGCATAAGTCTGGTTGATGGAAACCCACGGAGTAGTCCCATTCGCAGTCGAAACAGGAAACCCCCCAATGTTCCGCGCCTCATAAGTCATCACACAAAAATCATTAGTCCCAAGAGAAGCGTTACCCGGAACAAGAGTCCAATTCGTTGCACAAGATGGGGTGCTGGGTGCTGAAGTGGAATAAACGTCATCAAAATTCATCGCCAAAACAAGAGACGAGTCGTAGAATGGCGTGGATGTGCCGTTCCAAACCAACCCGAATTCACTGAGTTGGGAGGCAGTAGTAGAGTCAATGGTTGCATTCAGAGTGATATTCGCCCCTCCTGAAGCAGTTGTTGCACTTGCGCCATCAGCAGAGCTGGAGGGGTTGAAGAAAAGCCCATCCGTGTTCGCGCACTTTCCATTCAACGGCTTGACTCCGACTTGCGAGAACCCAGTAACCCCGCCAGTCTTGTCATAGATGAATGTGACTTCAGTTACTTCAAAAGGAGAACCCGTATTCGAATTCTTGCACCCGTTGTTCAAGCCATAGCGAATGTAAATCGGAGCTTCTGAACCAGCACCAAACACTTTCGACCAGTCCATACAGTCATCGCGGTTCCATTGTCATTGATTTGGACAGAAGTAAGTTTCAGAGGCTCGTTGAGTTGGTTCTTGATACTCGCAACAAGAATGCCCTTCTCAAGAGTGTAAGTTGAAATTGAGAACGGGGTCGCGGACTTCCAATAAGAAGAGGATTGCTGTTCCTTCAACGCAGCTGCAGATGAACTAGACGCGGAAAGAACTCCAACAGTCACCAAAGACACAAGAAGAACAGCACCCAGAATAACCAAGTATTCAGTAGCGCCCTGACCCCTCGACTCGGTGGTACCCTGACCTTTGCGTGAACCGCCCCGATTTTGGCTGCAAAGAAAACCGAGAATTCGAGAAGAAAATTGCCCAAAGTCCATGAAAAAGATAAAGGGCGGGAACCACTTAAAACCTTGCCAATTTAGGTTTATGGTTGTAGGGGCTTTTGCATACAAAAAAAGGAAAAATTGAAAGGTAAAAACTACGCATCCGCATCTGTTGCAAACCCTGCCGGAGCCTGGTCTGCGGGCTGTTCGACCGACTGACCGTCTGACGAAACGCGCGGCTGCCTTTCGACTTTGACCATCGGACCAGACAGGCTCATGCGGACTTCTATGCTGGATACCTTGCTCATCGAGCCGTCCTCGCTTTGAAGCTCCTCAGTTGAAAGTGCGATGTCTTTGATTAATGAGTTTTGGATGAAGCGGTTCTTTACAATCTGGGTGACATCAACTGCCTTGCTGATGGAGCGGCCTCGCGCCTTGATTTTTACTTCTGCAGAGCCGTTGTTGAACTGGGTCACTACTGCCCAGACATAGCTCATCACGCCTTTCTTTCCAATGTAAATTACGCCGTCGTTGTGCATTACTGGACGGTCCGTGCGGCCTGCTGCTGTTGGCTGCTGCTGGAATGCTGACTGTTCCGTTTCCATTTTCAGGGTTGCACCTCTGGTTGAAAATTTGCCTGTGTAAAGCGGCTCTTAGGCAAATTGAATATGCTTAGATTATTCTATCGCAATGCGAAATAAAAAACCACAAGATATGCATTTCAGACAATGTCGGACACGCTTTTTCCAAAAAACATTCCGCGAGCGATGACTTCGTAAGAATCCAAAGCCCCTTTTTCAGACAGCCTCCGCCTCAACTGCCTAAGCTTGGAAGAAAGGTTGTGCTGGCACTTGATTGCAGATGCAAGCGCATCGCGCTCGTGTGCATTCTTAATGCTCAAGATTGAAAACAAAAAGAAAAGGGGTTTGAAGGGAATTAACCCTTCGAGCCTGCTAGATAAAGAAGGGTGCTGAGAAACAGGTTGCGGGTCTTGCCCTCTTTTATCAATGTGCCCGGGTCGTATGCAAAGTAGATTACCTTGCCGGACAGGAGGCTCTTGCTTTCAAGCATTGCAAAATAGGTCTCTCCAGTTGTTGAATCCTCGTCGCCGATGTTTATGTATGCAAGCACTTCCGAATCAACAGTGCTGCTTGGCAGGACCTTTACAACATAACTTGAAAACTCATAGTTCTTCTGGCCTGATGGGAATATCGGGTGGTTTATTGGAATGATTTTGAACGTGCCAGTTACTGAAGTTTTCTTTATAGGCAAGTTCTCGCGAGTGAAGCTTCCAATCTGAACAGGCATCACGTCCCCAAGATTGCCAATATCAGTGCTCCATCCAACCAAGGTGGTGTCATCGTGAAGCTTGGTGCACGCATCCTGTATCACTACCATTTTCCCCCCGGACTTGACTTTGTCTGCAATTACCTTTCGCGCTGTTCGGTCGCAGGTCTGTTCGCCCTGGAGAACTATTATGTCAACCTGATTAAGGACGCCCGGGTAGACTTCGGATTGGTGAATGTTGCTCTGGTAAACAATTCCCTGCATGCGGAAATCTTCAGATTGGAGCGCACTGTCGATTCCAGATGAAGGATTGCCGATCACAAGCACGTTTATGCTTGCTGTTGGGCACACCATATTCAGCCCGGGTATGGAACTGCAATTTACAAAGCCGAACTTAGCAGCCACGAATACGGCTAGAATGGCGATAAGTATCAGTGGTATTGAACTTTCGAGATGCTGCTCTCCGCGCTTCATAATTTTAACCTCTTTCCTCGTTAGAGTAATAATTGAAAATGCCTTCCGCCGTTTAAAAGCCTTTATGATGGCCTTGGCTTGAAGGCACGTTTACCTCTTGCCGGCATAGTCTATGATTGCCTTCATTACCTCGCTTGGGGTCGTGATTACTTTCGTCTTGCTCTTTTCATTCCCAAGGTTGTTCACAGTCTGCAGCATGCGTATGTGCAGGCCCCCTGGAACCGCATTGAGCTCTGCTGCTGCCTGTGCAAGGCTCTTTGCAGCCTCAAGCTCTCCTGACGCTTTGATGACTACGGCGCGCTTCTCACGCTCTGCCTCCGCTTCCTTTGCCATTATGCGCACAAGGTCGCCGGGCAGCTGGATTTCCTTTATCTCAACAGCATCAATCTTCACCCCCCAGTCTGCGGCGCGCTTTGCAACGATTTCCTGCACGCGCTTTGACGTGTTTTCGCGCTTTGTCAAAAGCTCGTCAAGAGTGGTCTCTCCGACTACGTCGCGCAGTGTTGTCTGGGCAAGCATCGTAGTAGCATACGCATAGTATTCCACGTTAAGAACCGCTGCCTTGGTGTCGCTTACCTTGTAATATATCACTGCATCAATTGAGACGGACACGTTGTCCTTTGACATCGTCTCCTGCTGCGGGATTGAAATTACGTTGGTGCGCACGTCAAGGACATCAAGCCGGTCGACAAACGGGATTATGAAATTCAATCCCGGCTCAAGAATGCCTTCAAACCTGCCAAGCCTAAATAGCACGCCTCGCTCGTATTGGTTGACAATGCGTATGGAAAGTATTACCAGCACGAAGGCAAGCGGGATTGCCAGAAAGGAAATTGCAAAAATTTCTTCGAACGCCATAAGCTTTGCACCTACTTTTTCCTGGACTTCTCCTCGGAAAAGCCACTATAGTTTTTCATTACATCAAGGGGAACAAAGAACACTACCTCGTTTGACTGGTCCGAGGCTATGTCGTTTAGGCTTTGCAGCGTGCGCAGGTTAAGCGCACCCTCCTGGGTATTCAAAAGCGAAGCTGCCTTTGCAACAACCTTGGAAGCGTCGGCTTCTCCTTGCGAGCGGATTATTGTCGCGCGCTTTATCCTCTCAGCTTCCGCTGCCTTTGCCATAACGCGCTTCATGTTGTCAGGAAGCTCGATGTGCTTGAGCTCCACGCCCATCACGGTCACGCCCCATTTTTCGGACGCTTTTTCCACTATCTCGCTTATCTTGGACGAGATTGCATCGCGTTCGGACAGGAGGTTGTCAAGCGAGACCTCGCCGATTACGTTGCGCATCGTAGTCTGCGCAAGCTGGGAAGTGCCATTGTAAACGTCACGAATCTCAAGTACCGAATCAGACACGTTGGTAATCTTGTAATAGAGCACTGCGTCCACGTTGATTGAGACGTTGTCGCGGGTTATGGTCTGCTGTGGCGGAACCTCGATTACGCGCATGCGCATGTCAACTACCTGCGCTTCCTGTATAATCGGGATTACAAAGCGCAGTCCCGGCTCAAGCACTCCAGAATACCTTCCGAGTGTGAACAGAACGCCGCGCTGGTACTCAAAGATTATGCGTATCCAGCCCAATAACAGGGACAGGACCACAATAAACACCATGATTTCCAAAATCATTGCAATCAACCCATAGCAGCCTCTTGCTGCCAAAAAACCCTATTTTT
>JBAZHM010000102.1:0-4516 GCA_041652355.1 Candidatus Micrarchaeia archaeon
TATGTCGTACTCATCCGCCATCGAGTCGTGGCATAGTATTTCCAAAGTCTCGCCAGTGGACTCCTTGGAAAGGCTGGAGCGAAAATCCGTGCGTGCTGCAATCTTCCAACCGTTTAACATGGTGGCAAATCACTCGTGTTTTACTTGTGGGATGTAGAAGGTTTTAGTATGTTTGCTGTTAAATATGGTGGGAAGCAATCGCACAGGTTAAGCAAATGGACGTCACTACAAACTGGATAATATCGCTTATACTGCTTATACTGCCCGCATATTTTGCAAACGCAGCCCCAGTTTACCTCAACCCGTCAGGCGACAAGGCTGGAAAGATCAAGACCACGCCGATTGATAATGGGAAGAATTTTTGGGACAACAGGCGCTTGCTTGGCGACGGAAAGACATGGGAAGGCCTCATTGGAGGCGTTGCTGCCGGCTGGCTATTTGGAACCATCATGGGATGGGCGGGCATAATCCCGCTTGGCTTTTCTTTTGACAAATGGTTTTGGGTTTCTCTTCTGCTTTCGATGGGCGCACACGCAGGGGACTTGCTTGGAAGCTTCATAAAACGCAGGCTCAACGTTGCAAGCGGCGGCCCGTTCCCGGTGTTTGACCAGCTGGGGTTTGTGCTGCTTAGCCTTCTTTTTGCAAGCTTTGCCGCGCCGGAAATCAGCTACCTGATTGGCGTGGCCGGATTCGCATTCCTTCTTGCACTAAGTTATGGCGCGCACGTTTTCTTCAACTGGCTTGCATTCAAAATCGGGCTGAAAAAAGTCCCGTGGTAACTATAGCAGGTCTTTGCCAATGAGCGGGCTTTTGGACAAGGCTGAAGCGGATTTCCTCTGGCGTTTTCTTTTTTCGTTCTTTTTGCTTTATGCTGCAGCCCATGCAATAGACGCGCTTGCGCCTTGGGCGCTTGCGCCGCTTAAAACAGCCATAGCGCAGGCAGAAGTGTTTTTTCTCAACACGATTGGAATTTCCGCAAGCCAGCAGGGAATCGTTGTTGACGCGGCAGGGCTGCTTTTTGCAATGGCGCTTGAATGCACGGGAATTGTGCTTGCCATACTGCTGTTTTGCCTTTTTTATGCAACAAAAAAAAGCGAGCGAAAAGCAACGCCAGAAAAAATTGCAGCAAGCCTGCTGCTTTTGCTTGCGTTCAACCTTTTGCGCGTTCTTGCAACAATATTCATCGCCGTAAACTTTGGCAACACCGCGTTTGAAATCACCCACGCGCTGCTGTGGGTCGTTGACTCACTTGCTGTGCTTTTGGTTTGGGTTTGGCTGGTGCAATACAAGCTGTGAACGCAAGACGCACACAACAACCGCCAAAACAACGGGCATTTATAGTATTAACTGCCAAAAAATATTCCGCCAAAAGCGTAAACTTGTTCTTTGATAGCCCCGTCGTATAGCGGTCAAGTATGTCAGGCTCTGAACCTGAAGACAGCGGTTCGATTCCGCTCGGGGCTATGCTCCTTTTTATCACTTAAGCTTCAAACCAAATAGAAGGCAATCTGGCAGGTAACCCCAAAGCTATGAGCATACTTATTCGAAACGTCCTTTTGGGCGGTTCAAAAACAGACATCTTCATAGAAGATAACCGAATTGCAAGAATCGGCGACTGCAAAGGCATGCACGCCGAGCACGTAATTGACGGCACGCACAAAGCGGCCCTTCCGGGACTCTTTAACGGTCATACCCACGCGGCGATGACGCTGTTTAGGGGCTATGCAGACGACATGCCGCTACAGGAGTGGCTTACGCAAAAAATATGGCCTCTTGAAAAGAAACTCACTGATGACGATGTTTACTGGGGAACAAAGCTTGCATGCCTTGAAATGATCAAATCAGGCACTACTTTCTTTAACGACATGTACTTCCATCTGGACGCGATAATCAAAGCAGTTGACGAGACCGGAATGCGCGCACTTCTCTCACCTCCGGATATTGACTTTTCAGATGATGAGAAAGCGGAAAAGCAGCTTGCTGCAAATGAAAAATTCTACCTTGAAAACAGCGGAAAGAACAGCCGCATACGCTTTGCCCTCGGGCCGCACTCCCCTTACGGCGCATCCATGATGATGCTTTTATGGGCCAAAGAATTCTCACAAAAATACGGCATTCCAGTGCACATCCACGTTTCGGAAACGGAGTGGGAAGTGCAGGAATTGCTTTCAAGGCACGGGCTGAGGCCTGTGGAGTTTTTGGAAAAAATTGGCCTTTTGAGCCCGCGGCTTATTGCCTGCCACTGCCTGTGGCTGGATGACCACGAAATATCGCTTCTTGCAAAAAGGAAAGTCAAAGTAGTGCACAATCCTGCATCCAACCTCAAGCTTGCATCCGGGCACGGTGGTTTTCCGTACAAAAAACTGGTTGCTGCTGGCATTCGGCCAGTTCTTGGCACGGACGGCACATCATCAAATAACAACTTGGACATGTTTGAGGCGATGAAGCTGGCATCGCTTTTGCAAAAATCAGCAAGCAACGACCCTACTGCTTTGCCTGCAGCTGAAGCGCTGGAAATGGCGACGATAAATGCAGCAGATGCATTTGGCATCAACGCGGGGCTGATTGCCAAAGGCCGCCTTGCGGACATCATACTAATTGACCTGAAGACGCCGCAAATGGTGCCAAACCACAACCTTGTCTCAAACTTAGTTTATTCCGCCAACGGCTCGTGTGTAGATACTACAATCTGTGACGGAAAAATACTCATGCAAGGCCGCGTTGTGGATGGGGAGGAAGAAATCCTGGAAAAAGCGCAGGATGTTGCGAAAGACATCATAAGCAGGAACTGAATGTGAGAGTATATGGTAAAATCACCACCATACTTTAAGCAAAACACAAAATACACCTGCGGCCCGGCGTGCATCAGGATGGCGCTTGCGCAAACAAAAATCCAGAAGCCAGAAAAATGGCTTGAAAAACGGATGCACACAAACAGAATAACCGGCACAAACTACTGCGAATTTTCAAAAATCGCGCGGCGCTTTGGATTTGAATACACACAAGCAACAGCTGCGGACTACCTGCAAATAACTGATTTTCTCAACAGGGGTTTTGTAGTAATCGTCTGCTTTTTTTGCATAAAGGAAAAATACGGCCATTACGCAATAGTAAAAAAAATAACCAGCAGAAAAATCACGCTGCTTGACCCGTGGTATGGCCCAAGGCACGAATACACCAAAAAATATTTTTGGAATGCCTGGACGCTTGGCGGAACCATAAAACCAAAGACGCGCTGGCTGTTTGCATTAAAAAAATAACCACAGGCACGATTTGCCAATAAACCTAATTTCCGCGGATTGCATCTATTGGCGCCAGGTTTGCAGCGTTTCTTGCAGGAAGCACGCCGGAAATAGTTCCGAGCACGAACGCAAAAGCAAGTGCGCCTCCGATTAGTTCGACTGTAAAGTTAGCGTAAAAGTTCGGGATGCCATTGGCAAGCGCCACAATTTCAACAAGTTTTGCAATCGCCATCCCAATCAGCACACCCAACACCCCGCCAACAAGCCCCAGCGTGCCGGACTCAAGCAAAAAGATTGAAAGGATGTCGGTCTTTGTAGCGCCAACTGCTTTCATGATTCCGATTTCAGTTGTGCGCTCAAGAACAGAAGTATACATTGTGTTCATGATGCCAACCCCGCCAACAAGCAAGGAAATGATAGCAATGCCCGCCACAACCGCAACCACAACATTAAGGATTGAGTTGAACGTCTCTGCAAGCTGGCCAGGAGTCTGCACCGTGAAGTCCTCTTCGCCCTTCTTTACGTTGTGAAGCGTGCGCAACTTCTTAGCTGCAGCATCAGCGGCATCCTCAGGCGAGACTCCCTCGTCAGCCAGCGCAATGATGGTTTCAAACCGGTCGGTGTTGAACACTTCTTTTGCATCCTCAAGCGAAATATACACAAGCGAATCGTCAATGGGGTTTCCTTGGGGTGCAAAGGAGCCGATTATACGGAAGCTTCTGCCATCTATCTCGAGCGTCTGGCCTATGGAGATGTTCTTTCCTTCAAAAGTATACTTGCCATTTGCAAGCCCCCACCCAATCATTGCCTTTCCGCGCTCGCCAATAGTAAACAACCGGCCCTGTTCGACGCGGTAAGTTGCTGTCTGCAGGAAAATTTCACGAGAAGCAGCAGTAGTCTCTATCCCGCCCACAAAAACATATGCAGAAAGCTGGCTGCCGAAAGACACGCTGCTTGTTTTTGACATGACTGCGGTTGCTTCTTTCACTCCGCGCGCTTTCCGCACTGCATCCAAATCCGCTTCCGTAAGGCCCGATGCAGTACCCTCGCCGGGCCCAAAGCTTCCGCCTGGCGCGACGATGAACTTGTTTGTTCCAAGCGACTCAAACTGCTTGTTGACAGTTGCCTGCAAACCATTCCCAAGGGAAATCAGCGACACAAGGGCAGTAATCCCTATTGTAAGCCCGATGAGAGTGAGAAACGTGCGTTTTTTTGAAAACCCCAAATGGCTTGCAGTAAGGTGGATGTAACCAAAAAGGCGCTCAATAACGGAC
>JBAZHM010000103.1:0-4386 GCA_041652355.1 Candidatus Micrarchaeia archaeon
CGCACATGAAGTTTGCCGCGTGCTCGTAGTCGAATACCGTGAACGGCTCGCCAAGGCTAAGGTTCTTCTGGAGAAAAGAAGCGACGGTGGCGAAAGCAGTCCGCTTGTTACCGTCAAGAAACGGATGGCCGCAGCAAAGGCGTTCAAGGATGTACGCGGCTTTCTTGATTACTCTCATCCGAAAGTCCGGCTCATCCTCAAACCGGTAAGCTGCGATGTCCAAATAGTCCAAGGCAGAAGACTGGATTGAATGAGTCTGACCCTCAAGTGCAACAAGCGTCTTATTGGCTTGAATTACGGAGTCCTTGCTCGGATAGGATATTTCCATATACAACTTCTGGCAAACTCGGTTCTTATACCAAAGTAGACCCCATTTCCGTTAACGAAAAGTTGATTTTTGCAAAAGCAACAAATAGGAATTGAATCCGATAGAAGTCAGTATAACCTGCCAAAAAAATTAGGTATATGGACCATCCCTCAACCGGACCGGTCTTTCCTCCCTTTGCATAAGCAGTAGTATTGAAATAAAAAAATGGGCCCACGCGGAATCGGACCGCGGGTCTCTTCGACGTCAACGAAGCGTCTTACCATTCGACTATGGGCCCACAATAAGCTAGTTTAGGGAAAGATATTTTGCCGGACAAGGAATAAAAAACAGAGCAAACCAGCCCAAAATCAGAGGCCGTCAAAGTCCAGGTAACCGGATTTGCCTCTGCCGCCTTTTCTTTTCGAGCCTTGCCTGAAAACAAAGACTGCACAGCAGGCGAGCAAGATGATGCATATGGCGTATTCGGGTTTTGCAATCGAACTAAGGAACGCGCCAATCATTGGCGATATGGATGAGTTTGACGGGGAAGTTTCTAATGAAGCGGCTTTTGCCTTTTCCTGCGCCTCATACTGTGCAAGATAGGATTCGCTTAGGTTGGAAAGCCGATGTGCAGAAGCATAGTCTCCTGCGAGGATGCTTTTTTTCGCATCCGAAGCAGCCTGCGCTGCTTTCAACAAAAGCGGGTCAGTAATGGAGGTGTTTGCAACTGCAGCGGTGCTGTTTGAAGAGTTTATGGTCACGGTTGTGGAAATGTCGTTTAGGGCGCCGTTTGTTGCATTCGCAGCTTGCCCCATTATTCCTAGCAGACCGGATGCTGCTGAAAGTATGCGCGCCTGCAGGTCATTTACCTGCTCATAAGCACTTTGGTTGAGTGCGATTTCGCTTGCATTGAGCTGTTCGGAAATGAGGGGGGTGACGCTTGCTCTTAGCAATATCCCATCGCCTTTAAGGGGCGCTTCGGATGAGGACTTGAAGTAGATGCTTATAGTGCGTTCAGTAACTGAGCCTTGCCCGCAAGAGCCATTTACGATCTTGCATGAAAGCATAAGGTAATACGATTTGGCGCCGGGATTGCCGCCAAAGTAAAGAAGCGAGTCTGTTTTGTTTGGCTGCACAAGAACGTATACTGTGAGGTTGTCTGCTGCGATTGATGATATTGACATTTGTGAAAGCGCAAGCCCAACAGTTATGTTCGCACGGTTCTCCACATCCGCTATAAAATATGGGAAATCAAGGTTGCCTTTTATCACTACAAGCGCGGGGGCTTCTGAGGCAGAAAGGCCAATTACTTGCTCTTGCGGCGCTTTGACTGCCACTGCGAATGCTGAGAAAAACAGCAATGCTGCAAAAAGGTAAACTGGCCGCATAATCGAATATTGCACCTTATGAATAATAACCCTAAATGCGGACTTTCAAAGCGCATTGGATTTGTGGGAACTAACATTAAAGAAAGCCCAAATAAAAAACCAAGCAATTAGTGGCGGTGTGGTCAAAGTTGACCCCCCTTACTTTGCCTGCTTTGCCCTATAGTCCTGAATTGCAGCGTGCAAAGCATCAGCCGCCAGGTTGGAGCAGTGCATCTTGATTGGCGGAAGGCCTCCAAGGGACTCCGCGACATCCGCCCGGGTTAGCTTCATCGCCTCATCCAGTGTCTTTCCTTTTGCAAGCTCGGTTACCATTGAGCTTGTTGCAACTGCTGCGACGCATCCGAAAGTCTGGAATGAAATATCCGCGATGCGGTTGTCCTTGACTTTGATGAACACCTTCATCACATCGCCGCAATTGTGTAACAGCAAGTTGTCTGAAGCGAAAGTATGTGCAGTTTGCACTTCTAAATTGTTGACCGTACCGGAATACTCGGATATCGACACGCTTTTGACTGGAGTGTAGACGCACGAGCCGACAAACCATGAGTGCTGTTTCGCTGGCGGATAAGTTCCGATGGTTTCTCCGAGAATCCGACATAAACCCATTAGGGACTCGCGTTCGCCAACATGCACCCGGTACGCCTTGCGATGATTCACACCGTTTACGACTTTGGCCGGTTCTCGATAAAAAGAGGGAACAATTCCCTGTCGCAAAAGCAAACTTTTTACCTGCGATGCAAGCATAAATGAGATGGTAGCGAAAACCGCACGGGGCTTTTTTTTGTCCACATAGCCATCTCCCCGCCAAAGCCCGACAAGCAGCGATGCCTGCTTTTTCAAAGGAAGGAACATAAGCGGAGCAGGTATTTTTTTGTTTTCTGCGCCAGTACCAAAATAGGACTTGAAGAAATGGGCGACGTGTACGCTATAACACTCTACTTTAATCGTGTTCTTGCGGCGAACGATTTTTGAATCAACCCCGAACGTTGCTTTCAGGGAATCTTGGACATCCTTCACAAAGTCGACTTCCTTGTGGGAAAAGGTGAAAACCACCTCGTTTCTGCCCGGTGCATGAACGACGTTTCCTTCAGCTAAATAGTAACCACAAAGTCTTAGGAAATCCAAGGAAACGAGTATATTGCCGGGTATTTTCTTGCTTTTGAAATCGTATTTTCGCTTTTTCGTCTCGGCTGGCAACCAAACCAAGTCCTGCACATCACTCATGAAAGGATAAGGTATTAGGTCACCCTTGGAAAGGTCTTCGGCATGATACCACGCAGCTTCAGAAGCAAGCCCGCGCTTGTTCACGTTGTAGGCATACCTGTGAGACGCTGGAAGCCTGACCGCTAAAACATGATGCTCCAACGTCAAGGTGGTTTGACCAATCTTTGTCCTAACTTTAACGACCTGGCCAGAATACTTATTCTCAAACCGTTTCTCAATGGGATACAACCGACCATCTTGGCCGACAACCATTTGACCCTCGTTTGCTTTTGATATTTCAATCGGACCATCGGATGATGATATAAATTCTCCAGGAGGTAAGCAGGATGGGTTTCCTACCTCGCCTACTCCGTCTGCGTCCTTCATCTCGCCCATGTTCTTGGGGTTCTTGAAATGGTCCATTACTTTTTCAGTGTATGTGCTTGCCATCTTTAACATCCTCGATATGTTCTCCCCGCTCGAGCTTTGCCCACACTGGAGACATCCTGCGAAGGGTGCCTACTGCTTGGGGGATTTTTTCTAAAGCATAATCAATTTTGTCTTTTGTTGAGAAACGCGAAAGCGTAAGCCTCAGCGAGCCGTGCGCTTCCCAGTCCGCAAGGCCAAGCGCAGTTAGAACGTGCGAAGCCCTGAGCTTTTTGGATGAGCACGCCGAGCCGGTTGAGGCGCAGATGCCTTCTTCATCTAAAAGTGTGATTAGCGCTTCGCCTTCGACTCCCAGAAAGCGCATATTGACATTATTTGGAAGCCTTTGGGTTCTGCTTCCGTTGAGGAAAGCGCGTGGGAGAACGGACAGGCAGTCAATCAGCCTGTCACGGAGCTTTCCCATTTTTTCAATGTCAGCGGATAAGTTTTCACGTGCAATCTCTGCTGCTTTCCCAAGCCCGACTATTCCCGGAACATTCTCGGTTCCGGAGCGCAATCCCCGCTCGTGGCCCCCGCCGCCAAAGAGTGGCTTGATTTTGACCCCGTCGCGGATGTAGAGCGCGCCGACTCCCTTTGGGCCGTGGAACTTGTGCGAGGCAATGGAAAGAAGGTCAACGTCGAGCTTGCGGACATCAATTGGAATCTTGCCAACTGCTTGCACTGCATCAGTGTGCATCAACGCGCCTTGCTCATGGCAAAGCTTTGCAAGCTCTGCAACCGGCTGGATTGAGCCGATTTCGTTGTTTGCAAGCATGATGCTTGCGATTGCGGTTTTTGTTGAAATGTGATTTTGCGCCTCGGAAATCTCAAGAATTCCCGAAGTATTCACTTTTACCTCTGAGAATGAAAACCCAGATGAAACTAGGTCCTTGCAGGTGTTCAAAACAGCGGGGTGCTCCACGTTTGAACAGACTACGCCAGCCCGTTCCTTTGCTGCTGCTTTTGCCGCACCAATAATTGCAAGGTTGTCGCTTTCGGTGCCGCCGCTTGTGAAGATTATTTCAGAAGGCTTTGCGTTGATTAAGGTTGCAACCTGCTCTC
>JBAZHM010000104.1:0-4380 GCA_041652355.1 Candidatus Micrarchaeia archaeon
ATTCCGGCTTTCCAGAAACATTCAACCGCGATTTTCTCAAGTTGCCGTCCGCAAGGACGTATCCGACAAGCTCGGACAACTCCAATGAAAACTCGCGCGGCAATCCCACGAAATAATTCTTTTTTATGTACCTGTTGAAATATTTGAATACCGAGATTCCTTCTATACAATCGAGCAGGTCAACAGTGGGCGCGACTCGAACCGCCTTGATAATACCATACCTGCGACCATTTCTTGCAATCGAAACACTGCCGGTCTCATCAAGCTCCTTGAGCAGGCGGCGGATTGCGACTTTTTTGCCGTAGTTTTCCCCGAAACGCTTGAAAACATCATCCAACGTGCAGCTGCCTGACTTGTGCATAAACAACAGGAGCTTGGTGCGCAGCGTCCCGTCATCGGTCAGCTCCCCCGCATCCATGAAATTTTTGAAATGCACAAGCGGCACGTAACGCCTTCCGAATGCTGCCATCAGCTTTCCGTTCACCGCGAGGGTGTATTTTGAGTCGTCCAACTTTTTGATCCAGTCCAACGGGACTGCACCCGCAGATAGGGATGGAATGTGGTTTGGAACTGCAATATAGTCGCCATCATGCATGCTCGTTATCGGCACCCAGTTCAGTTCCCCGTTACGGATCGAACAGAATCGCTGAATCGCCGAAACAGTTACCTGAGCCCCGTTTTCAACTCGGACAGTATACGTGTCCGGCACGAAAAGCCGGTTCATCATGTTCACTGGCGTCTGCACAATTTTCCCATTTTTGTCAAGGCCGTAAACAAGCGGGCCTTCACCTTCCGCGTACTCTATCCCGGCCTTCCTGAATTTTTTCTTGGCAAACACGTCATACAATTCCCGGATTGACATCGGGCCAACAGTTGTGAATATTTTGGTTTCTGGTGCGACGCAGAGAAGCTGACTGACTATTCTTTTTTCAACTTCGCCAGTAACTTCCTCGCGCTTTGGCGCAATGGCATCAAGTTCGTCGATGAAAATAATTGAGGGCGCGTTCTTCTCGGCATCGGCAAAGATGTTGCGAAGCTTTTCTTCGGCTTCCCCGACGAATTTCGAGATCACCTCGGGCCCATTGATTGTGATGAAGTGCGCCTCGCTTTCGTTTGCAACCGCCTTTGCCAAAAGCGTCTTTCCTCCTCCCGGAGTGCCGTAAATCAAGACTCCTTTGGGCGGCTCTATTCCCAAGCGCTCGAACAGCTCGGGGTGGCGCATTGGGAGCTCTACCATTTCGCGGATTTTCTGGACCTCGTCTTTCAGGCCGCCGATGTCTTCATAATTAGTGGTGCTGATTTTTCCAAGCTCCTTGATGGGCTCTTCGGAAAGGGTAAGCTCGGTGCCTTCCGACACCATCACTATTGCCTGCGGCACGGTCTGTGCAACCGCAAACGGGAACGGAGTGCCGAAAAGGTTTATGCTCAGCACATCCCCACGCAATAGCGGTTTTCCCATCAAATATTTTTTTACAAGCTGGTCAAAGCCGGGCGCGTAGCGCGAGGGCTGGTTTGGCGCAAGGACTATTTTTTTTGCTTCCTTTACCTCTGCTTTCCTAATCTGCACGCGGTCTCCAAGGCCCACCCCGGCATTCTGGCGCAAAAGCCCGTCCATGCGGATTATTTTTGCACCCTCATCAGCAGGATGCGACGGAAGCACTATTGCTGCTGTGACTTTCTTTCCTTTGACTTCAACCACGTCTCCGGTTGTGATGGCTTGAACCTTGCGCGCCTCGGAGTCCATCCGGACTACGCGCTTTCCATAGTCAATCTGCATTGCTTCAGCTACCTTCAGGTCAAGGTACTTGTCAGGCTGGGTTTTTTGGTCCATAAGCATCACGCGATATTGTTTGGATTATTCGCTAAATTACGAGCAAGATTATGTATCGCCGAAGCGGTTTAAATATTGCGTTAATCTGCTTGGCCGTTTGCCGGTGGTTTTGCGCGCTGTTGTGCTTGCCGCACCACTTCGGTCTTTCCAGCAGGGACCACAAGCAATATCTCATCAAGGTTGTCCGTGCCAAGCCGTGACATGATTTCCTTTGACGCAATTCCCTTTTCCTTGGTGCCAGCAGGAAGGATGGAAACCTGGTTTTTCAACTCGCGTTTTGAAACAGCGGGTATCGAGGCCACTCGCTGCTTTTCATCAATGCCAACGCGCAGCCCAAGCGCAGTTCCGCGGAAATACTCGCGCTTTCCTGTTATGATAAAGCCGCCCTTTGCAACGTATTCTCCTGCCTTTGCGTGCTTGGACACATTTTCAATAGGTGCGCAGTAAGCGTCCGCGCTTCCAAAGCCGTTCTTCCACGAGGACGAGTAGCTTACTGCAAACTGCGCGACCTCAAGCTTGTCCTGCCCGGTTGCCTTGCCGGTGTTTCCTTCCTTTAGTATGGTTGCGGGAGCGCCATGCACATCGGCGTGAAAGAACAGGTCCCCTGGTTCTGCATGGCGTGCAAAAACCTGCTCGTTTTGGGACGCGTCCCGCCCTGCAATCACCAGCATGCCCGAACTTGTGTAAAACCAGTGGTATTTTTCGTACCATTCAAGCTCGCGTTTTAGCCGGAACTTCTTTTTCTTTGCGGCCTCGTCTTCGGGTTTTTTGTAGAGCTCCTTTTTTTCTTCGCGTGCCAAAAGGTGAAGCGTCTCTTCAAGCGCTTTTTTTGCCCCATCCGCCTTTGACCGGAGCTTGCTTGCAGCTGAGTAGTAGCCTGCTGCGTTTTGCTGCGCGGTCTTTGATGCGTCAAGGGCGATTTTCATTTTTTCTTCACTATTTTGGCTGGCGGCTGTTTTCCTTTGGTTTTAGGCTCAAGGTGGCCTGTTTGATTCATGCAAATTACCTTGGCTTTTTTGCCTTTAACTCTTATTATGTTAACGCAAGTGTTTTCTTGGAGTATCTTTCCATATTCGGCGCTGTCAAAATCAAATCCAAGCAGCTTGCAGAGAACTATCTTGTTGAACCTTCCGTGTGCAATTAATGCAACTTTCTTGCCGGGATGTTTTTTTGCAGTTTTTATTATGGCTTCACGCCCCCGGGAAAAAACCGCTTCCTCTGTCTCGCCGCCGTATTTGCTGCTGTGCCGCAGAAGCATCCACGGCTGCTTTTCTTGCTTTTTCCTGCTTGGCAAAACAAAGCCGTCCTTGGCGAGGATTTCAAAAATCTGTTCTGGAGTCTTTTCAGAAAGCCTTCCGAAATGCTGCTCAATCAGCAGGGGTTCGGTGATGATTTTTTTGTTTCCAAACACAATTCTTGCAGTCTCTACTGCTCGGGAAAGCGGGCTGCAGTAGACTATTTCGATTCCTTCTTCGCCTATCCATTTCCTGAGCTTTCTTGCGTGTTGCCGGCCTTTCTTTGACAGCTTGCCTCCAATTGTCTGGCCTTGGCAAATTCTTGCAAGGTTGCCCTCGGTTTCAGCGTGCCTGATGAGAAAAATAGTGGTTGGCGTCGTGTTGCCTGTATTGGATGTGCTTTTCATTTTGCGTCAAATCAAGGTGGCAAGCATCGTTTATAGCCCCTGCCATGCTTTAGGCTTTTGCGTTCTTTTTTGTTTTTTTCGCAGCTGGTTTTTTTGCAGGCGGTTTTGCTGCAGCCGCTTTTGGGCCTGCTGCTGTTTTTGCCTTTGCGAATGCTGCTGGCTTTTTTTTCAAAGCACCCTGCGTGCTGGCCGCCCCTGCATTTGCCTCTGTAACAACTTTGTTTTCTGCAGTTGTAACCGTGCCATCCGAGTTGTTGACGTTGTAGCTTGATTTGCCCCAGGACTCCTTTGTCTTGCACTTGGTGTCAAGGCACATGTTGAATGGCCGTTTTCCCTTGCGGATCACAGTCACTATGGGTGTGCCGCATTCCGGGCAAATCTTTTGCGCGTTTTTTATGAGTGCCATCTTAGGGAGTGGGAAGAGGTTCCTGCATGCAGGGTATGCGCCGCAGCCGACAAAAAGGCCAAATCTTGATTTGCGTATTTGCAGCTGCCCTGAGCGACCTTCCTTTGCGCAAACCGCGCACGGGCCAAGGACGCTTTCTTCCTTTTGGGTTTGCTTGAGCGCATCAACAAGCTCCTTTCCAATGCTTTCTTCCTTTGTGCGGAACTTTTCAAGTATTTTTACAAGCGCAACCTTTCCTTCCTCAATTACTTTTTCCTTGGTGATTTTTCCAGACTGGATGTCTTCCATCTCCTTTTCAAAATCGCGCGTAAGCTGCTCGCTTAGGATATCATCAACGTGATGGGAAAGCGTCTCGTAAACCGAAAGCCCAAGCGCGGACACTTCGATGCTTTTTCCGGAAACGTATCCTCGCCTGAAAAGCGTTTCCACAATTTCCGAGCGGGTGGCCTTGGTTCCCAGGTCCTCATCCTCAAGCTTCTTTACAAGCGAAGCTTCAGTGTA
>JBAZHM010000105.1:0-4311 GCA_041652355.1 Candidatus Micrarchaeia archaeon
TGAGCAGCAGTCGGTGCGCGTGATGCTTGACGAGTCCGAAGGAAAAATCGAGCAGAAGATTCGCAACGCTCAGCTGCAAAAAATTCCGTACATGCTCATACTGGGCAAGAGGGAAGAGGACGAGGCTGCGGTGTCAGTGCGAAAGAGGGACGGCACTATTTCCAACGGCGTGCCACTTGCGAAGTTCGAGAAGGACGTACTTGAGGAAATCAAGGAAAAGAAAAAGTAAGAGCAAAAAAGACAGTGAAAGCCTGCGCGCAGGAAAAGCAATTTTGCCTGCGCAATTCAGTGCGCCTTGAGCACAACCAGGCTTTCCGTCTCTACTACTCCTTTCTTTGTGCGCACGGCCTCCACAAGGTCGTTGAACGCCTCGGCGTCCTTGCAGTATGTAATCAGCACGGCGTCCCACTTGCCGCTTACCTCGTAAGCTGTGCGGACGCCATCCATCAGCACGAGGCTTTTGATGACCTCTTCAGTCCGTTTGGACGGGTCTGTCTTGAGAAGCACAACTGCGCGAAAGCCATAGGTTCCCGCGTCGATTGTGAACCTGCGGATTCTTTTTTCCTCAATCAAGCTCTTGATGCGTGAGCGCACGGTGCCTTCGGATATCCCAAGCACGTTTGCAATTGCGTTGTTGGGCTGGCGCGAGTTCTTTGAAAGAAGCGCAAGTATTTTCGAGTCAAGTTCATCCATAGCTGCCAAAGCCCCCATTTCTGGTTTGCCGTTGAAATGCAGAAACAAAAATTAAAGGTATCCTTTCTTCTTTAAGCACTCGGCAAGAAGCACCGCGCCTTTTGCAGCGCCAATCTTGGTGTTGTGCGACACCACGGTCCACTGGTAGAATTTGCCTGGCTTGCGCAGCCTGCCAACAGATGTGGAAAGCCCGTTGCAGGTGTCACGGTCCAGCCGCGGCTGCGGCCGGTATGGGTCGCGATGATATGTGATGAATGGCTTTGGCTCGCTGAAAACGCCAAGCTGGGGGTCAAAAGATTCCCATGCGTTTGCAACCTCTTCAACTGCAGGCTCGTCGCGCAGCACCGCAAACACCGATTCCGTGTGCCCCTCGCGAACAGCAACGCGGTTGCATGATGCGCTGACTTGGATTTTTGCATCCGCAATTTTTCCTGATGCAACGTCAACAGAACCCAGGATTTTTCGAGTCTCTGCAATAACCTTTTCCTCTTCACCGTCAATGAACGGGATTACGTTGTCCGTAATGTCCAGCGCCAATACTCCCGGGCTGCGGCCGGCTCCGCTTACTGCTTGCATTGAAACAAGCACCACTGAATCTATCCCATATTTTGCAAGCGGAGCCAGGCTCACAGCCATTCCGGTAGTGGTACAATTGGGAATTGGGGCGACAAAACCCTTCCAGCCGCGGTTTTTTCTCTGCGCTTCAATCAAAGCTGCATGGTCAAGGTTCACGCCGGAAATCATGAGCGGGACGTCCGGCTCGTAGCGGAATGCAGATGCAGTGCTAAACACTGGCGTAGTCTGTGCATAAACCGGCTCGATTCTTTTTGCAACTTCAGATTCTACTGCAGTAAAAATCACGTCAAACTTTGAAGCGTCAAGCTGCGATGAGTCCATAACCGCCATTTGGCGCATTTGTTCCGGAACCGGGCCGTCTGCAAACCACTGCAGCGAGCTTGCTTTCGAGAGGGCGTCAATATATTTTTTTCCTGCTGAGCGTTCCGAGCCGCCAAGGGCACAGACTTCAAACCAGGGGTGGTTTGCAAGTGCGGAAACAAACTGCTGGCCTGCTATTCCTGTTGCGCCCACTACTGCTGCTTTCAACTTGTCCATGTCAATAAACACCTTGGGTTGCCATTCGCATTTTTTGAAAGTTATTTTGCCTTGCCTGCTTTTTTGGCAGCTGCTTTCGTGACGGATTTTGCCATAACCGCAATCGCCGCAGAAGCTTTTGCTTTCGGCGCTCCTTTTTTGCTTGAAAAGAATTCCGAGTAAAGCGCCGAAACCGCGTCCTTTTCAAAGCTTGCGTCTATTACTGCAGAAAAGCTGATTTTTGACGCGCCAAAAGACGTCATCTTTATGTCAACCCCGCTCTTGTAAAGGCGCATTATTGCGCGCGAAATCGCCTCTTGTGTAAGGCCCGCGCCAACGGCTGAGACCATCGCCTGGTCGTTTGTAACTTTGAACACCCACACCACGTCGGGCCGTTCTAGCGAAAGCACTTCAAGTGCCTGTGATGCTTTCAGGCTGCAGGACTGGTCTATTGTGAACGAGATATTGGTCTGCGAGGTTGCTATTGCGTCTATGCTGATGTGGTTTTTTGCCATGCGCGAAAATACTTCGGCAGCAACCCCGAATGAATTCACCATTCCGCCGCCATAGATTTCCACAAGGGAGATGTTCTTTCTTGATGCTATTGCAGCAACATCGCAAGGTGCATCCGGCTGCTCTTTGATTATTGTGCCAATTGAGTTTGGCTCAAATACCGGCCGGATTTGCACATCAATGCCGCTTCCGCAAAGCGGGTCGAAAGTGCGTGGGTGGATTATCTTTGCGCCGAAATACCCCAGTTCGGACGCTTCGGAAAAGGATACGCCCTCCAGCAGCATCGGGTTCTTTACCATCTTAGGGTCGGCTGCAAGAAATCCGGGGACGTCTTTGTAAAGCTCGAGTGTTTTTGCGCTGGACACTGCCGCAAGCACGCCTGCGGAGTAGTCGCTTCCGCCGCGGCCAAACAAGTTGACGTTGCCATCGGCATCAACGCCGTAAAAGCCGGTGATTACAAACCCCCTGTTTTTTGATTCCGCAAGGACTTTTGAAAATCCCTCCGACGTTTTTTCCACGTCACAGGAGGCGTTGCCGAAAACTCCGTTGGATGCAATGCCTGCTGCTTCAGAATCAAGCACCAAGTATTGCTTTCCAAGAAAGTGGCCCAATAAAACCGCAGAAGCGCGCTCGCCAAATGAAAGCACGTAGTCATTCAATTTCGGGTTGTGCCCCGAGTACGCGTTGAACAGCGCAGACTCGAGCTTTTGTGCAAGCATTTCATTGCTGCTTGTTTTTGCAATCTTTTCATGCAATGAAAGGAATTCCTGGCTATACCTGGATGCTGCTGAATTGTTGTGCCGGCATTCCTCAAGGCTTCGTACCAACAGGTCTGTTACCCCGCAGGTTGCTGACACTACTGCAATCACCTTTCCGGGCTTTGCTGAGATTATTGATGCGACGCGGCGGTAGTCCTGTGCAGTTTTTAGCGTGCTGCCCCCGAATTTGCATACTGTGATGTCCCTATTCAAATCCTAGGACCTCCGAAAAAGAGTGGATCTTGCCGTCGGACTTTGAGCCAAGCCACACTGCTGCGCGCACTGCGCCGTTTGCAAAGCACCTGCGTGAAAGCGCGGAATGCGAAAGCCTCACCACCTCCCCGTTTGCAGCAAAGATGATTTCGTGCTCCCCGAATATTTCTCCTGCGCGGATTGCATGCACTTTGGACGGGTCAAGGGAAATTATTGATGCAAGCTTCTTTGCAGTCCCGGATGGCGCGTCCTTTTTTTGGTTGTGGTGCTCCTCGACAATCTCGCGGTCATAGCCTGCAAGAAGGCCGTCCGCCTGCTTTAGCAGGCAAAAAAGCGCGTTCATTCCAACTGAGAAGTTTGGCGCAATGACTGCGCTTGACTTTCCGGCCTTTACCGCAGCTGCAAGCTCGGCGTCCTGTGCGACAGTGCGCGCAGTTGTTCCCACCACCAGTTTTTTTCCAGCTTTTGCGCATTCCACAAGAATCGGGTTGGAAAGGGCCGAGCTAAAATCTACCAGCACGTCAAAGTCGGAAAGCCTTGATGCCAGTTTTTCCGGAGCCACCATTCCCGGCTGGGTTGCGTCCCTGTCAACAATCACGGCGATTTTTGCGTCCGTGTGCGTTGCAATTTCTTCCTGTATCGCCCTGCCCATCTTTCCGTATCCTAGTATGCAAATCTTAATCATAGTACATTCCCCAGTTTGCGTCAGCTTCAATCCTTGCGGACAAGTCAACATCAAAAGCACCTTCTATCGGCGCCAGTATTTCAGGGTTTGCCTGCCATACTTTGCGCACTGCTGCACGAACCGCTTCTACTCCTTCTTTATTCATCCTGCCAAGGGGCTGCCTGCATCCAAACTCCATCATGCCCAGGCCGGCCATTAGCGTCTTGTATGGCAGTGGGTTGCGGAACTTCTGCACTAATTCGCCTGGATAGCCGTACGGGTTCTTGACTGTTGATTTTACAGTCAGGACCGAAAACAGGGGCAAAAGGGCGGTGTTAAGCTGTGCGGCTTCCTCGGTTTTTCCTGCAAGCGCAAGGT
>JBAZHM010000106.1:0-4298 GCA_041652355.1 Candidatus Micrarchaeia archaeon
GACCCTGGTGGAAATGGCGCTGCAATGGAAAAGACTGCAGGCGCCTTTGGCGACGTAATAAACGTAGTTGGCACGCTGTTTGGCAAGCTGTTTATTTGGGCGTTTAAAGGAGAGAAAAAGTAAAAAGGAATCTGTGAAAAGCAGCGACGTGCTGATTTTTTCACTGATGTTTCTTTCTAATACGACTTTGCAAAATACGCCGTGACTTTTGCAGGCTTTCCGCAGTGGCCGCATGCTTTATGCTTGGGCTTGTGGTCATCAAACTGGATGAGCCTCACTGTAGCAGTAGTGTCCTTGTTGATAATTTCTTCGCACTCGCGCTCGTCGCACCAGCTCATGCGGATGAAGCCCCTCTTGGACTCAAGCGCCTTTTTGAATTGATCGTAATCCGCAACGTCGCTTATGCTTTCGTCGCGTGCTTTTTTTGCCTTTTCGAACAGCTCGTGCTGCATCTTGGCAAGTTCGGCCTCAACAGACTTTTCAAGCCCTTCCTTTGCAACAGGGTTCTTCTGGCTGGTGTCCCTTCGCACCATCATCACTGCGTCCTTTTCAATATCCTTAAGTCCGATTTCAAGACGCAGCGGCACTCCCTTGAGCTCCCATTCGTTGTACTTCCAGCCTGCTGACTTGTCATCCCGGTCGTCGAGCTTGACAGAAATGCCTGCAGCCTTCAGCTTTGCAAAAATTCCCTCGCAGTACTTTGCAACTTTCTTTGCGTCTTCGGGCTTTGAATAGGGAATTGGAATAATCACGACTTTGAGTGGTGCTACCCTTGGTGGAATAACCACTCCTTTGTTGTCGCCGTGCACCATTATCATCGCGCCGATTGTGCGCGTTGACATTCCCCACGATGCCTGCCAAGCGTATTGTTCGGTCTCGTCTTTGTCTTTGAACCGGATTCCGAATGCCTTTGCAAAATTCTGGCCCAGGTTGTGCGAAGTTGCAGACTGCAGCGCCTTGCCATCAGGCATCATGGCCTCGCAAGTTGTTGTGTATAGTGCGCCTGCAAACTTCTCGCCATCGCTTTTCTTTCCAATAAGCACGGGCACGGCAAGGTAATCTTCAAGGATTTTTTTATAAAACCCCAAAATGAGCATGACTTCGGCATCCGTCTCTTCCTTTGTTGCGTGAACGGTGTGGCCTTCCTGCCAAGGGACCTCGCGAGTTCGGATGAACGGCTTTGTTGCCTTGGTCTCCCAGCGCACAACCGTGCACCACTGGTTGAGCAGCAGTGGCAAGTCGCGATGCGAGTGAATCCACTTTGCATAGCTTTCATACATTATAGTCTCTGAAGTGGGCCTTACTGCAAGAGGCTCGGCAAGCTCGGTGTCTCCTCCCTTGGTCACCCAGGCAACTTCCGGGGTGAAGCCTGCAAAATGCTCCGCTTCTTTTGTCAGCAGGTTCTTTGGTATGAAAAGAGGAAAGAGCGCATTCTTGTGCCCTGTTGCCTTGATCATTGCGTTGAACGCATCCTGGATATTCTCCCAAATCCCCCACGCGTTCTCGCGGACTACCATGAAGCCTTG
The DNA here is from genome assembly GCA_041652355.1 of Candidatus Micrarchaeia archaeon. Lineage (GTDB taxonomy): Archaea > Micrarchaeota > Micrarchaeia > Norongarragalinales > CAINOH01 > CAINOH01. Next base: position 1,527 of record JBAZHM010000106.1, read on the forward strand.
TATTGAAGAGTAGTCTGCCATCTCGGATTTCTGCACGACTTCAGCGTACCAGTCTGAAAAGTTCTTTTCCTTCGAGTTTTCAAGTGCCATTGAGTAAGAGTCACCTTTAGTGTTGAAAGCTTTGACGCTTGGAAGGAATAAAAATCAGCCGCAAACGAGAACGCTTAAGCAACGTGTTTTCAGTTTGGTTCTTATTATTGCGCTTCCAATCTGTTTTGCTAATGTTTATGCAAATTTTGTTTTTTGGTGATTTGGATGGTTAAGCTCCCACAGATTAACATCGCAGAAGTCCACGCCCTTGCAGGCGTGTTCGTGCCTCATGTTCCGGCAGCACAAAACCCGCTGCTTGTTATAGTCACGCACAGCAAAACCAAAGATAATGCGGAAGGCTGCGGCGCCCTTGGCCACCTCAACCCGCACCACGCAGAGCACGGAGTGAAGGAAATTTTTGAAGGGCTAAAAGCGCATGGCATTGATCCTGAGACGTATTTTGGAATGAATGAAAAGGAACTTGCATCGGCAGTCAGGGGCGTTGGCTTTGAAACTGATGCAAATGTTCGCGCACAGCGCCTGCTTTCCGAAGCCAAAGCACACGGAATCCCGGTTGTCAGCGCAAACTATGGCCACGAAGATGGCAGCGTAACAATCATCGGCACGTACAACCTGGCTGAGATAGATTATGCTTCTCCGATTGAATTGTCCGGTGCAGTGTGTGCTGATGCGCGAGTGCCAACTGAAATACTAGCCTCAACTGCAAAATGTGCGCTTGAAAAGCGAAAGGTCTGCATGTTCCCAGAGCTTGTTGCCAAGGACGCGGCTGAGCAGAAGCCATTCGAGGCAGTTGTGTACGGCAAAGGCACGCTTGTGCCAAGCAACAATTCCGGCGCAACTTTCAAAGTGGTTATTGACCCAAAAAAAGGAGTGGACTTAGCGGCAAAGCTTTCGATTGCATATGCAATCACAAACTTTGGCCCCCAAGGAAAGGGCCCAAAATCAATGCTGAAAATCAAGCTCCATAACGTCGGAGACGCGGTAAAAGCCGAGCTTACACGGAACCTTTCCGGCGCAAAGGGAATAAAAATCGCCTAAACGCCAAATCCCTTCATAGGTTTGCATTGAAATGAAAAAACTCGTGCTGCTTCGCCATGGCGAAAGCGTGTGGAACAAGGAAAATCGATTCACCGGCTGGACTAATGTTGACCTTTCGGAAAAAGGCGTAGAGCAGGCCAATGACGCCGGTGCATTGCTGAAAAAGGAAGGATACTCCTTTGACATTGCCTATACTTCGGTCCTTTTACGCGCAACACGCACGCTTGACCTTGTGCTTTCCCAAATGGAATTGGTCGGAATTCCCGTAGTCAAGTCGTGGAGGCTAAACGAACGCCATTATGGTGCGCTCCAAGGATTGAACAAGTCCGAAATGGCTGCAAAGTATGGCGAAGCCCAAGTCAAGATTTGGCGCAGAAGCTACGATGTCCAGCCTCCAGCGCTTACAAAAGGCGACCCGCGATACAACGGAAAAGACCCGCTTTACAAAAACCTTTCTCCAGAGCAAATCCCGCTTACTGAATGCCTAAAAGACAACGTAGCAAGGACGCTTCCGTTCTGGGAATCTGACATCGCTCCGGCAATTAAATGCGGAAAGCGCGTCTTGGTTGCAGCGCACGGCAACAGCTTGCGCGCACTGGTAAAATACCTGGATGGCGTGCCGGAAAACGAGATTACTGAATTCAACATCCCTGTTGGAGTTCCGCTTGTTTACGAGTTGGATGACAAGACGCTCAAGCCCATCAAGCATTATTTCCTCGGCGACCCGGAAGAGATCCGCAAGGCTATTGAGGCAATAAAGAACGCGGGAAAGGCAAAGAAATAGGTTTATAGAACTATCAATCTTTCAGTTTACATAGGTGATTCTCTTGGAAATCAATGCAAGCATTCACAAAATGGCAAGGGGGTTGGGTGCAGAAACAGAAGTAACCTTCAGGCCAAAAGTAACCTCTTTTGTAAAGGGCAGGTATTATCATGAAAAGATTGACGGGGTAGAGGCGGAGTCTGACCACCATTTTTCATTTCAAAGTGCCGATAATGCGCAAGAATTTTTAAAGAAAATTGCAGGTAAACATGGCGTAGCTCCATTCGAAGGGTCGCCATGGAAGATTACAACAAAATCAGACGGAAAAATAGTGAAAATTGAAGGCCTGCCGGTTTTTCTTGATGAAACTTTGAGACGCAAACTGGTTCTACCAAAAACTGTTAATATTGGTAAGGATTTGATGCTGACAATTGCAGGGGAATTCTCCCAAAAAATACGCAGCGCCCTGCGCAAGAAAGGCGGACTTATGCATCCTGACAATCCAGATGGAATTCCTCAGGTCTATAATCGTGTGTTGGGTCAAGAATTCAGCAAGCAAATGCGGGCCGCAAAATAGTTATTGCCCGCTCCCTTTTTTTATTTCCCGAACTTCCTTTCAGCAGAGTCGTAGAAATCGCACGCTGCTGTAAAGTCCTCTTTCGCAAACTCAGGCCACAGCTTGGGCGAAAAGAATAGCTCGGAGTATACTGTTTGCCAGGGCATCATGCCTGAAAGCCGGTGCGAGTCACCTGTGCGGATAAGCAAGTCTGGCGATTCGGGCAAGTATAGGTATTTTTCGAATTCAGATTCGGTGAGCGAGTTTGCGCGCACTTTGTTTGATGCAATGTCTGCAGCAAGCTTTTGTGTTGCGTTCAAAAGCTCGTCCCGCCCGCTGTAGGCAATGCCCATATTCAAAACCA